>DAHWFZ010000026.1 GCA_027336345.1 Candidatus Wolfebacteria bacterium | reverse complement strand
GTATTTCAGGATGACAAACGCCCTGCTCAGGATGACAAAGGGAGTGTCTTTGCGAGGAGGAACGACAAAGCAATCTCGGATAAAATATAGATTGCTTCGGATTACCTCGCAATGACAAGGGACAAGATCCTTGACGCTACGCGGAGGAAGCCAGCTTCCAACAAACGTCGGGCTCAGGATGACAACATTTTATATGTAAGTAATTTTAAATTATTGATAATGCTCCAACTTATGGAGTGTTTCCAAGTCTTTAGCCCTCAGTTCATTAAGGATTTTTATTTGCGGATCAATTGCGATTGTTTTGCCTAAATACTGTCCGGAAGTGAGGTAGGGGAAAATAACATAGTCTGCGCCAAGATGATACAGTATTTCAACGTCTTTTTCCGTTTCCGCGCGTGAGATTATTTTTATTTGCGAGCCTGATTTTTTAAGGGAATTAAGCTTTTGTATCAGATAAATATTATCTTTTATGTCGGGCACCGTGGAAATAACAAGTTTCGCGGTCTCAAAATGCGCTTTTTCAAAAATTTCATCATCGCTGATGTCGCCGAAAAGATAGTCGTATCCGGATAATTTTGTAGTTTTGACAATGTCTGGATCGAAATCAATTATCAGCAAGTCTTCCTTTTTGAGGTTATAGGCAATGCTTTCGCCAAGGCGGTGGGCGCCTATCAGAATTATCGGTTTTGAAGGATTGTGGTCGCTGAAAATTTCTTCCTTGAGATTTTTGCGCTGGAAAATTGAAAGAGGGCGCTGAATTATCCTGAAAATTCCATCCGCGTACATCATAAGATAAATGGAAACAGCAATGCTTATGATTGTAACGGCGGTAATAATGGAAACTATTTCTCCGTTTATGTGCCCGAGTTTAAGGCCGACTGTCGCAAGAACAAGACTGAATTCCGAGAGCTGGGCGGTGGTAATGCCCGCTAAAAATCCGGTTTTTTTTCTGTACCCGTAAATTCCCATGATCAGCATTACAATAAAAGGTTTTATTATGAGGACAAAAGCGGTCAGGACGATGATGGGCAAAATTACCGCGTGATAGTCGGGAATAACCAGCGTTGAACCGAGAATAACAAAGAAGATAAGCACAAAAAAATCCCTCAGATATTTTATTTTTGAAAATATCTGATGGTGGGCGGAGGAATTTGACAGCGCCAATCCGGCCAATAGCCCGCTGATTTCTATCGGAAAGCCGACTTTCGGGTGACTTACTATGGCGGCGACCAAAAAACACCACGCAAGGCTGGAAAGAAAAATGAGCTCCTGCGAGTGATTGATTTTATTAAAAATAACCGGCAGGATTTTTCTTCCGATAAAAAGTATGATCGCGAATATTACAATTGCCTTTATTATTGTCAAAATAATCGGGAAAATTGCCATTTCGCCGCCGGTTCCGAGCCCCGACAAGAAGACAAGGATTAATACCGCGACGATATCTTGGAACAGCAGAATCCCGGTTGTGATCTTTCCGTAAAGGCTGTTCATATCCTTTTTTTCCGAAAGAATTTTTATAACTATGATCGTACTGGAAAAAGTGAGCGTCGCGGCGATATAAGCCGAGGTTATAAAGTTAAAGTGAAGCAAATGCGAAATTCCGAATCCGAACCCTGCGGTTAAAATTATCTGGAAAAGTCCGATTATGGACGAAGTGCCGCCGATTAATTTAAGCGATTTAAAATCAATTTCCAGCCCGACCAAGAAAAGCAAAAACATTATTCCCAAATCGGAAAGAGTGGAAAGCACTCCCTGGTTATTGATATTAAAAAACCCGAAGTAGCTGATAAGGGTTCCGGCAAGAATAAAGCCCAAAATCAGGGGCTGTTTTAAAAATCTGGCGATAATTCCGAATGCAGTGGCGATTAAGACTACGATTGCGAGTTCCAGCATAAGATAAGTATAAAGGTAAATGGAAAAAGGTAAAAGGGGAAAAGCGACCCATTAAGATTGTTATTACCGCGCAGGTGGGAATTTATGCTTTCTTTAACAAAGAGGCTAATGGTGTTTTTAAGTTCAATTTTAGCCCTAACTTTATCATTTTGATTGAATTTGAATTACTACATAATTTTTAAATAAAAATGTACAAAAATGTTTGACATTTTTTGATAAAAGCTGATAATTATAGCAGCAAATAAATTTTACAAACAACGGTTAACTCGTTAATAAGGAGGAAAAAGAAATGAAAAATATGTCAATTTTTACTCACATAATTATGCAACCGACGACAATGTGTAATCTTCATTGCCAGTATTGTTATTTGCCGGATCGTGACAAAGTTGAAATGATGACAAAAGAAGTGTCGGAAGCTATTGCAAAAAGTATTTCTGAAACAGATTATCCTATTTGTTTAGTGTGGCATGGCGGAGAACCACTTGCGGCGGGCTCTAAATTATTTCAGGAGTTAGTTGATCCGTTTAGATCATTATTGGATAAAAAGAAAGTTCGTCACAGTATTCAAAGTAATGGAACACTTATAAACCAACAATGGTGCGATTTTTTTCAGAAAGAAAAATTTCAAATTGGGGTAAGTCTTGATGGCAATGAATCTCATAATTCAAATAGAGTGACAATAACCGGGATTCCCGCATTCGCTAAAATTATGAAAGGTATTAGTTTATTGAAACAAAATAATTTACCTTTCAGCGTAATTGCAACAGTAAATCCAAAAAATATCGGCGATCCCTTTTCTTTTTATGAATTTTTTTCTTCGTTGGGATGTAATTCGTTGAACATTAATATAGAAGAAAAAGAAGGGTTTAATCGATATAATCAAGGACCTCAAGAAAAAGATGTGAAAGATTTTTGGAAAAAACTTTTTGATGTATGGCGGGAAAATCCCATTATTAAAATCAGGGAATTCGATATGGCTCTCGGCTATATTGCCTCCACTCTTAATCCTGATAAAAATCTGGGGAATAAACGCTATGCCAGAGGGTTTTGGCCAACTATTGCTTATAATGGGGATGTGGTTGTAATTTCTCCGGAATTTATTTCGGTTAATGAAGATGAAAGAAGTCGTTTTGTCATCGGGAATGTTTTGGAAAAACCATTGCATCAAATTGTTTATGAATCTCAGAACGTTTGGTATGTAAAAGATTTTTTTGAAGGCGTGAAAAAATGCAAGAGTAGTTGTTCTTACTATGCATTTTGTGGTGGAGGCCAAGCGAGTAATAAATATTTTGAATTAGGCAATATTGCCGGGACAGAAACCACACACTGCCGGAATTCAAGGAAGCTTGTGATGGATTCTATTCTAGAGTCATTCTAGAATAAATTTTAAATGAAAGGAGAAAAGACACTATGTCTGCCAATGTAATTATGCTTGTTGATTCATCTGTTTTGCTCACAAAACGTATCAGTAAAGTTTCGACAAAGTTTGCAAAACTGATGGAATCATTGTCGTCTAGTATAAGGCCATGTATTTTCGTCGGCTTTGGTAGTAATCCTAAACCAACGAAAAATTCAGCGGCCTTACTAGGCTGGAGCTATGACTGGAGCGACATAGGCCCGGATCCGCCGCCGTGGTCAGACTGGTTAGATAAGGTTGAGTAGTTGAATTAAAAATTGGAGGTGGCATAAATTATATGCCACCTCTTTTTATTTCATTTATATGTTCAAGTGCGTGACCGCTACCATATACTATAAATAGATCATTTTCATTCCATATTTGCTTTATTTTTTTAATAACAAAGCTATTTCTGTATTTTCTTAAAGATTGAACAATTTCAATAAATGGATTGTCATCACGTATCGGATTTTCAATTTTTTTAAAAAAATTAATATCACCAAAATTTAATTCACTTCCAAAAAGCTGCTTATGTATCTCCTCGAGATGCTCAATAGAAAATTCAAAATTATTCCATCCACTTACTTTTTGGTCGCGTTGTAAAAATTGGGATATATAGGAATTGATTTCTGGTTTTTCGGATAATCTGTGCCATTGTGCAATGACACGAGCGAAATAATAATAAGCAATTTTTTCTTTGGGAAATAAAGTTGATAAAAAGGTCATTTCTTCGCTTCTGTTTGGTTCAAAACAAATAATAGGAATATTATTGGTATGGAAAATAAAGTCCATAAAACCTATTTCTCCTCCTTTAATTATGGCTTCTGTTTCTGTGTCATAATTTTTTCGTACTTGTGATTCTACAACAATTAATGGATGTTTTGCTATTTTTAAAAAATTAGTAAATTTTCCCTTTATTAAATTGAATTGCTTGTCGGTTGGATCCCAGGAGTGACCAACACCAAGATAAAATAAAACGAAATTGTTTTTTTTAAAAGAGAAAAAATAAGGGAGGTTATTCATTAATAATTTATAATTAGTATTCAAATATTGTATCAAAATAAAACCATGTATTAAAGGTTTATAATTTGGACCGTTTATAATTTACAATATATTAAAAACGTAGATTTTATCGGTTTGAAAGATCGAGATGATTAAAGCGGACTTTAATATTACTAATATTTTGGTGTTTTAATACTGAAATTCCATTTTTTATTTGACCAGACTTTGCCGGCGTATTCCACGCCAACACGTTGTTTGGCGATGATTTGTCCGGATGGCATTTTAATCCCGCGATCTTCAAACCAGAGATTATTTTTCGGAGTTGCTTTTAAGTTGTTGAATTTTTTGTCTATTTTTAAGAATTTTGTCAGTTTTGCCGGTCCGGATAATAAAAGGGATGAGTGAAAAGAGGAAAGGGAAAAGTTTTTTGAATCAGCTATTATCCCTCCGCGGATTAGGATTGCGGCCGGATAATTTTTCGGGCCGGTCACGATGTTTAACATATAGTGAATGCCGTAAGTGAAATAAACATAAAAACATCCGGCTTGTTCAAACATTATTTTATTGCGTTCGGTTTTACCGCGGGAGGCATGCGAGGCTTTATCTTTAAATCCGT
>DAHWFZ010000011.1 GCA_027336345.1 Candidatus Wolfebacteria bacterium | reverse complement strand
GGAAATGGAAAATTTGTTCAAGGGCAAATATGACAAGGGCTCCGCGACTGTTTCCATATTTTCCGGAGCCGGCGGCGATGATTCCGAGGATTGGGCGGGCATGCTTTACGAGATGTATGAGAAATTTGCAGCTCGCCGCGGGTGGAAAACTGCGGTAGTTGATGAAGCGGAAGGCGAATTGGCAAAAACCGCGAAACAAGCGGTTAAAAACATAACCTTTGAAGTTAAAGGCGCGTATGCTTACGGATATCTTAAAAAAGAATCGGGAGCACACAGGCTTGTCAGGGTTTCTCCGTATTCCGCCGAAGGCAAAAGGCATACGTCATTTGCCTTGGTTGAGGTTTTGACGGATTTGCCGGAAGTGGACAGTGAAAATTTTGAAATTTCACCGGATGATTTGAAGTTTGATTTTATGCGCGCCGGCGGACCGGGCGGACAGAACGTTAATAAAGTTGAAACAGCGGTCAGGATAACCCACATCCCGACCGGGATTACCGTAGCGTCGCGTGTGGAACGTTCCCAGGATAGGAACAGGCAATTGGCATTGAAACTGCTTAAAGCTAAGTTGATAAAATTAATGGAAGAGCAAAAATTAAAAGAATTGGGAGAGCTGCGCACTAAAGTTAAGCCGGAGTGGGGAAGCCAGATCCGCTCATATGTTTTAAATCCGTATAAAATGGTAAAGGATCATCGCAATGACGTTGAAACCGCGCAAGTTGATAAAGTGCTTGAAGGCGATATAGATATATTTGTTGAAGCCGAAGTGGAATAATTGCTTTAGGCTAAGGAACTCCTATTCCGTCATCCTGAACTTTGTGAAGGATCCCATTGGTTGATAGTTGGACAAGGATTCTTCGCGAGCCTGACGGCAGGCAGGGCTCAGAATGACAGCAGCGGCTTTTAAGGAATTTTATAATTTAGAATAATCAATTTGAATTTTATTTTCCGGGCATGCCGGAGGATAATGCGTGGCAATTTTATCGCAAATTAGGTATAATTTGAATAACAATAATATACAAATGCGTATGTTATTTTAATTAGTATTTAAGCGTATATTTATGATTATTTTTCAGAACGTATCAAAAGTATATAAAATCAATTCCCACGAAACAGTCGCGTTGGATGACGCGACTTTCCACATAAAATCCAAAGAATTTGTGACTTTTGTGGGAAAATCAGGGGCAGGCAAATCAACCATTGTTAAATTATTGGTTGGGGAAGACAAACCTACCAAGGGCAAAGTTGTTGTCGGATCATATAACGTAAACAAGCTGACGTCCAAGGAACTTCCGTTTTTAAGGAGAAAAATAGGGGTAATTTTCCAGGATTTCCGCCTCTTAATGAATAAAACCGCGTATGAAAACGTGGCTTTTGCCATGGAAGCAGCCGGGAGAAGCTCCAAAGAAATACAGGAATTTGTTCCCCAGGCTTTGGATATGGTCGGGTTAAAGCATAAGATGTCCAATTTCCCTCGCGAACTTTCGGGCGGAGAAAAGCAAAGAGTCGCCATAGCCCGCGCTATGATTAATCATCCCGATGTTTTGATAGCGGACGAGCCCACGGGTAATTTGGATCCGGTTAACACCGCTGATATAATGAAGCTGTTGCTTAGGATTAACGAATTGGGCACGACGGTTTTGCTTACCACTCATAACAAGGACATAGTAAATGGTTTGAATAAGCGCGTTATAAGCATGGAAGACGGCAAAATAATCAGGGACGAAGAAGAAGGGAAATATATACTCACCTAAAGTCAAAATTTCTAATTTTAAATTTTTAAACAATTTCCAATGTACTAATTTTAAAATTTATAAATTAAATTATTATTTTAAAATTGGAAATTAAGAATTAAAAATTTTATTAAAGTGTTCACAAATCTTTCAAGAATAATCAAATACGGTTTGGCGGGATTTTGGAGAAATGGCTGGCTCTCAACGGCGACTATCGCTGTTGTATTTTTGGTGCTGGTCGGATTCGGAGGATTGCTGATTTTCAACTCCGTCACTAATATTTTTATATCCGACATACAGGACAAAATAGATATAAGCGTTTATTTTAAATCCGATGCCCCGGAGGATCAAATTTTGAATATTCAGAAAGCTTTGCAAAGCCTGGCTGAAGTCAAATCGGTTGATTATATTTCCCGCGATCAGGCATTGGAAATTTTCAAAACTCAGCATCAAGCGGACCAGAATGTTTCCCAGGCGCTTGACGAACTGAATGCCAATCCTTTGTCCGCGTCGTTAAATATAAAAGCAAACGAGCTAAAAGATTATTCGGTAATAGATTCATATTTGGCCGGCGATGCGTTTAAGGAATATATCAGCAAGGTTTCATACACCCAGAACGTTAATGTCATAGACAGGCTTCAGAGAGTTAAAAGTATTGCGCAGCAAGGAGGATTTATTTTGATTGTCATTATCAGCCTTCTTGCGGCTTTGATTATTTTCAATACCATCAGGCTTGCGATTTATTCAAGCCGCGAAGAATTTGGCATTATGCGCCTTGTCGGCGGGTCCAATTTCTTTATCAGGGGGCCGTATATGATTGAAGGTATGCTTTACGGGCTTATAAGCGGTATTTTAAGCGTTTTGGCAATCACAATTTTTGTTTATTATACCGCTCCGTATTTAAGGATTTTTGTCCCGGATGTAAACGGCTGGAGCTATTACACCTCGCACTTGGCAAGTTTCTTCATCTATCAGCTGATCTTCGGAATCGGCCTCGGAGTCATATCAAGCTATATTGCGGTAAGAAAATATCTTAAAATTTAATCAGTGATTTAGTGATCAAATTTTCGCGGAATTACGCGGACTAAAACGCAGAATAACGCGGAAAATGAATTATGAAAGTTATTCTTTATATGGCAATGTCTTTGAATGGATTTATTGCCAAAGAAAATGGGGATGAGAATTTTATTTCTCATGATAATTGGCAGACACTTGTGAAGTTATCTGGTGAATTTGGGAATATAGTTATAGGCAGAAAAACTTATGAAGCGGTTAAAAATTGGGGTGAAGATTACAGTTTTAACGATTTAAAAAATGTAAAAAAAGTTGTCATATCGCGGCAAGATTTAAATTTAGATGACGGGTATATTTTGGCAAAATCTCCTGAAGAAGCGCTTGAAATTTTAAAAAAAGAAAATTTTGAAAACGTTTTAGTAACAGGAGGTCCTATTATTAATAGTTCTTTTATTAATTTAAATTTGTTGGATGAAATTATGATAAATGTAGAACCTGCTGTGGTAGGGAAGGGTATCGGTTTATTTTATCCGGATGATTTTGAAAAGAAATTATCATTGATTGATAATAAGACCTTAGATAACGGTATTGTTCAATTATATTATGAAGTTATCAAGTAAATATCCTGCTATGTTTAAACATAGCAGGATATTTTATGTTCGTATCCGCATAAATCCGCGTTTCAAATCAGTATAAATCCGTGTCCAGTTAATTCAACTTATACACGAATATCGAAGTTCCGACTCTGTAATCCGGCTTATAGATATCTTTGATTTTTTGCAGCCATTGGTACTCGTCTTCCGGGTTGCGCTGTTCTCCGGCGCGGAGCCTTCCTGTTTCGCTCTGTAATGTGTTGATTGAAATTGCAATCCAATCTATGCCTTCGTACTTCGGATTGCCTTTTGATGATTGCCAATAGACAGCTTTGCCTGTGCTGAGTGGAGCCGAAGCATCTCCCAAATAATATTTCACATCGCCGCCCCCGAAATAATCAACGGCAATTTTATCTATTTTTTTCTCATCGACAAATGTTTTTAATCTTTTCAGATCCTGGCCCCAGTCGTAATTTGAATCAGTGACATATTTATATCCGTTGCTTACGCCGCCCCCGGCTTCATTGAAGTAAGAAAGGAAATACGGAGCGTTTGTCAGGGTTTCCAACACAAACCAAACTGCCAAAATAATTACCAAAGCGGATTTAACCGAAACTTTTATCAGGCTTGAAGTGCCGTAAAGCGTATTTTTAATGAAGCTTCCCGATGCGGTTAATTTTTGCCGCACCCAGTTTTTTATTGTTTCCGATGTTAGCACATAAATCATCGGGATCGTGGGCAGGATGTGGCGTATGCCTATATTAAGCGGGCTCTTTATGCTGTATGCCCAGTAAAATACCACAAACGAAATCATCGCGAATTCCGCGGAATTAAGTTCCAGATAATTGAAAAACCTTTTCTTTATTCCCGCATCGCTCGGGTTTCTCAAAAAATTAAATCCGGCTATGCATAACGCCAGTAAAATAAGCAGCAAGGACGGGATGGGTTCTTTAAGCAGAAACACGACGGGGAAGTAATACCACCATCCGCTTGATGACACTTGTCCCAAAAAATACGAGGTATTGCCGCCGGAAGTTCTTTGCAAAACCATAAGCACGCCCAGCATATACTGTCCCATCGGCCTTAAGACTTTGTCGCGCGCCATGGCGATATCAACATCCGCCAGGCATTTCATCGGGCTCAGTGACCCGCCCATAAATTTTAATTTGCAGGCGGCTAAATTCTGATCAGGTCCGCCGCCAAATGAAGCCAACGTGAATTGCGTATCGGAAATCTGTTTTTCAATCGGGTAATTCAGGGTAAACAAAAAGTAAACGGCATACACGACCAGATATCCGATTGCGAAAATCGATACAACGTATCCAAGGTATTTAAAAAATTCTTTTGCGAATCCGGCGAGTTTTGATCCGAAAGAATCGGAGTTGCGCGCCCTTGATATTGCAAAAACAATTATCAAAAATCCGAAAAGCGGTATTAAAAGCACGGCTGAAAATTTCATAAGCTGCGCGAGCCCGAAAACAATTCCGCTGTAAATCAAATTCAGCCCTGTTTTGTTATTTATGAATTTAATGAAAAAATAGAGCGAGGCGAATATTCCCAGAGCCGCGCCCACGTCGGTTGTGACGTAATGCCCATGCGCCAGTATCTCCGGCGAAAATGCCGTGAGTATCGTCGGCAGAAACGCCCACCATTTTCCCATCAACTCTTTTGACCAGATATACACCAATAGAATAAGAACAAGCGTTAAAATCATCGGGAACAATCTCATCCATTGTATTATCTTGTCCGCGTCATTTCCGGATTCGTAAAGGAATTGCGTGCCCACGGCCCACTGTCCGTCCACGTCATTTTTCCAATTCGTGCTGTTAAGGGGGAAATTTATGCTCCAATTTGCGGCTTGAAGAACCAATGGCAATGCCGCCAATGCTTTTACAAGCGGCGGATGCTCGGGATTCAGCCTGTAATCGAAATATTTTACGTAACTGTATCCTGCCGGAATATGGGCCAGCTCATCCATAATTGCCGACTCCTGCCTTGATGCGTTAAACATCAGGGCAAACGCGGATATCATTATTAAAACTAACGCGACCGGGGAAGCAAATGACTTTATTTTTTCCATCATATTTTATATATTACCGTGAATCATAAAATTATCGCGCCGTCATCCCTGTAACGTACATTATATGCGTTACCGAGTCATCCTGAGCAAAGTATTCCGTCATCCTGAGTTCGCGAAGGATCTGGGTTTATAGATTCTTCCGAGTACGTCAGAATGACATACTCTGCTTGTCATCCTGAGCCCAACGGGCTCCCGGTATCAGGATCTCCTTAGATTCTTGACGCTACGCGGAGGAATCCGGCTTCCAACAAACGCAAAGCTCAGAATGACAAAAAGAATATTTTATAACTCAAAGTTTATTATATTATTATATGTATTATAATATATTGAATATATGCTGTACATCAGAAATCAGAAGCCATTGCGCTGGACGGCTCATGCAAAATTTAAAATGAATTTTTACAGATTGTCCGCTCAGCGGGTCAGGAGGGTTTTAGCATCGCCCAAAAGAATCGAAAGCGGCATTGCGCCGGAAACCATAGCAATGATGCAACCCGTATCAGTAAAATGGAAAATGATTAAAGGGGAAAGTGGAAGTAAATCCGGTAAAAGGAAAGAGAGGTGGGCGCAGGAAATCTGGGTAATGCTGGAGGAAACCAAAGAAGAAAGAAAAGTAATATCCGCATGGCGCTATCCGGGTATGACGAAAGTAGGCGAACCGCTCCCTGATGCCATTCTTGATGAAATAAGAGAGGGGGTTTGATACTTTTCTCCGTCATTGCGAGCACAGCCCTGTAATTCAATTAATTGAGTTACAGGACGCAGCGCGGCACCTCACTCCGCCCCTCCTTTAAAAGGAGGGGTTGGGGGAGGTTTAAACTCTTCCTCCGCGTGTCATCCTGATGTACTCCGCGAGGATCTCATTCTGTCATTCCGGGTCAAAGCCCGGAATCCAATCCGAAATTATATATTGTGGTATAATTTAACCAGCTGTTAAAAATTCAAATTGCCGAAAGGAGGTGATTTTTGTGAAGGCGCTTATTTTTTTCATTTTTTTGTTTTTGTTTATTCCGGTCAGATCGTTTTCCGGGGAAATTATTTCAAGCAGTATTGCTAAAGAAGACGGAGCATACCATATAAAAATTGAAATAAGCGTGAACGCGGGCAAGAAGAAAGTAATGGAAATTTTCAATAACCCTGAAAAACTGAAAAGCTTAAGCCATCTCATCAGGGAAAGCGGAGTTGTTGAACGCTGCAATGGCGGCGCGGTAAAAAAAATCAGGGTGACAAAAATTTGTTTTTACATTTGCCTGCAATTGGAACAAGCCAAGATTGTGGAAACAGGGGATGATCCGATAGTGATGATAATTCCGGATCAAACGAATTTTAATCCGGCTGAAATGCGTATGCGCATTTCGGAAGGTGGCCACGGTAAAACAATCATCAGTTGTAAAATGGATGTGGAACCAAAAACTATGCCCCGGTTGATATTGAGCCTTGTAAGCGAAGGAAAGATAAATAAAAAGCTTAATGCTGCCGGAACTGCAATGATAAAAAAAATTGAAGCAATGGCGAAAAAAGACGGTCTTTCTGCCTTGTCAGCCGGGAACAAATAACGGGCAAATCAAATATGGTTTGCCCGGTTTTTTTATTAATATTTTTTTGTCATTCTGAGCTTGCGAAGAATCTTGATTGTTCTTCGGCAAGCCCGGTAGCATACATCCGAATACTACCGGGCTTGCCGAGGGGTAAAATTTATTATGTGTGTGGATAATTTCATATGATTTTTTGCGATCGCAGAATACTGGAGGAACGCAAAAAATCACATGAACTAAGGCTGGAGAGTAGGTTATTATTGACTTATTTGGGTAAATTGTTAGTATTAATTAAATTCCGTAGAAAGCGGGCGACCATAAGACCTGCTGAGGATAATATAGCTTTTAAGCTGGTTTATCTGAATTCTGCGGTTTTGATCGCGGTTTTTTTATTTTATCCTGAGTTTGTCGGGTTTCCGGTATCAGGATGACCTTAAAAAACCGGCAAAACTAAAGGTCGTAGAAATATTAGTTGATACTATTATGAAAACTAAACAACAAAAAAACGAGGCGGTAAAAGAAGCGCAGAAGCTTGTAGAGGAAAGCCAAAACTTATTTTTCGTTGATTTCACCGGAACCGGTGTGGAAGATATGAAAGCTTTGAGAAGGACTTTGAGGGGCCTTGATGCAAAAACCAAGGTTATCAAGAAGAAATTATTGCGTGTTGCTTTGGAAAAGAACAAGGTTGATTTCAACCCTGAGCAATTCAATGAACAACTGGCAACAATTTTTTCTCCAAGGGATATTTCAGATGTTGCGTCTCCGATCTACAAGTTCTATAAGGAAAAAGAGAAAAAAGGATTCAAGATGCTCGGAGCTTATGACTTGGCAAACAAAACTTTTTTTGATGAAGCTATGATCAAGAGAATCGGACAATTGCCTTCAAGAGAAATCTTGCTGTCGCAGTTGCTCGGTATGCTTCAGGCGCCTATGAAGATGTTTTTGTACGTATTAGATCAAAAAAGTAAGATGGTCGAAAATAAATAACGCGATTCAAAATATTCGAATACATCCGAATGCCACGAAATAAAATTCGAAACATTCGCATCAATTTGTAGTTTAGAATCGGGTAATAAATATGGCAGAAAAATTTAACAAAATAATCGAAGAGATAGAAAAAATGACCGTCGTTGAATTGGCGGAATTGGTAAAAACTTTGGAAGAAAAATTCGGAGTTTCAGCCGCTATGCCGGCCGCCGCTGGAGGCGGAGCAGCAGCTGCTGCCGAAGAAAAAACTTCTTTCAATGTTATCTTGAAAGCCGGAGGAGAACAGAAAATCAATGTCATCAAAATCATCAAGGAAATTACCGGTTTGGGTTTGAAAGAATCCAAGGACTTGGTTGAAGGAGCTCCGAAGCCTGTTAAAGAAGGCTTGAAAAAAGAAGAGGCCGACGAAATCAAGCAGAAGCTTGAAGCCGCAGGAGCGATTGTTGAGCTTCAGTAAAAATTGGAATCAAAGTCCCGTAGCGAGTTTTGCTCTGCTGCGGGGCAGCAGGAGCAGTCGTTGAATTACAGTAATGACTGTCATTGCGAGTCCGCCTCGGGCGGACGCGGCAATCTCTTATTCTGTCATCCCGAACTTGTTTCGGGATCCAGTCATTCTGAGCTTTGCGAAGAATCTCAAATAAAAACAGCGCGCCAAAGCGCGCTGTTTTTATTGCGGCTGAACGAGGAGCAAAACGCAATACAAAGTTTTGCGCTTTGTCCGAGCCCTGCCTGCCGTCAGGCAGGAATGCCGCGATACAGGTTGAATACCGCCTGGCTTGCCGCGGGGAGGCATCCATTTATAAGGAAAGGCATAGGCGCAATGGAGCGGGCAAGGAAAGTTTTATATAAAAATTTGTAATTGTAAAATCAGCTTAATGGCTCAAACCCTTTTGATTTGTAAAATTCTATCAGGTGATTTTTTAAAATTTCTTTTTCGCTTATTTCATTAATAATGTAATAAGCGATATTTATTGCGTTTAAATTTTCTTTTATTTGGGATAAAACAGGGCCATCGTTTTCCAGAATATTTCCGATAAGATGTTTTTGCATATTGTTGGATTCGCCGATATAGAAAGGATCCTTATTTTTTAAAATAACATAAACTCCGCTTTTAGGACTGAAATCTATTAAATTTTTAATGGTGAGCTTCACTATCCCGTTTGATTCATTGGACAGGTTAAGGTATCCCTCTTCTCTCAATTTATTTATATGATAGGCGATTGTGTTGGTTGAGGAAACTCCGATTATTTTGGCTAATTGGCGATAAGGCGGAAATTTCCCGTTATTATCCCTATATATCTGGTAAATACTTTTTTGAACTTTATTCATTTCCATAATGATTGAAATTTAAATAGAACATCCGTAGAACACCCTTTAATTCCGTACTTCATTTATAATACATTATAGAACAATTATAGAACAGTGGATAGCACATACCACCATTATATCATCTATTGCTAATTTCATCGGCGAATTATATTAAATTTAACCAGAAATATGGTAATCGCACATTAACCGATTATGTTGATATTTTTTTTGTATGAAAACAACTCTTTGTGGCATTGTTGGTGTAATTCCTTTTTTATAAACGATTGATTTTAAAGGCAGCCGTAATTTCAGCATTCATCATTAACTTAAGTTTATTTTTTGCAGATTGCAGGTTTGAATTAAAATGGCATTTTTATATTTTATTAAAAACCACGATTTTGAAAATTTATAAATTTTCAAAATCGTGGAACGAAAATCAATAAAATAAATGGTTATCCACATTTTTATTATCGTATGCGTGTGTTATATTTAAAATAACTTTTAAGGAAAATATTTTGATAAATGGCGATTAAAAAATTTGACGGGTTAAAATTCATAAAGGCGCGGCATCCGTACATAAAACTTCCGGCGATTTTTATTTTACTTATTTTATTTATTGGCGGGATAAACGCAAACAAAACTTCGGCGGCTTCTTATCCTTTTACTCAAACCGATTGGTCCGGAGGATCGTCGTCAAGCACCGCAGTCCACCCGACGAACCAAAATAATTGGAACCAATATTCCGCCGCATCGTCGACTCTCATCGCGTCCAATGCCGTAAAACTAAACACGACTATAACTTCGGTTACGCAGGATGACGATGGAACAACAAATACCGGGTTTAACCTTGCGGGCAATTCTTTTTCATCAACGGTTGTTTCCGGAACCGGCAATGCCGCGAAAATAATTCTTACTTCAACCGGCGCCGTGTCGGTTTCTCAAATTTCAAACGGGGATCTTCATACTTGCGCTTTGTCGCAAACCGGCGTTGTTTATTGCTGGGGGTACAATAGTAACGGCCAGCTCGGCAATAGCACCACCACAGACAGCCATATCCCCGTCCAAGTTCTCAAAGGCGCGGCGGCAGCTGGCGACACCGACGGCACATACCTTACGAATATCAAAAGCATAAGCGGGAGCCATTATGCAACCTGCGCCGTTTCCAATAATAACAATGTCTATTGCTGGGGGTATAATAGTACCGGCCAACTCGGCAATAATAGCACTACAAGCAGTTATATCCCCGTCCGAGTTCTCAAAGGCGCGGCGGCAGCGGGCGACACCGACGGCACATACCTTACAAATATCAAAACAATAAGTGCTGGGACTAATACAACCTGCGCTGTTTCCAATAATAACAATGTTTATTGCTGGGGGGATAATGGTGCCGGCCAGCTCGGCAATAATAGTATGACAAACAGCTCTGTTCCGGTCCGAGCTCTTAAAGGCGCGGCGGCAGCGGGCGACACCGACGGCACATACCTTACAAATATCAAAAGCATAAGCTCCAGCTATTATGCGTCTTGCGCTGTTTCCAATAATAACAATGTCTATTGCTGGGGTTATGATTCTTATGGGCAATTGGGAGATAATATGACAACTTCAGAAAGCATACCCGTACAGACGCATGGGGTTGGCAATACCGGGTACCTTTCATTGGCGGCGGTAATTATTTACAGCGGATCGGGGACATACACATCCGGCGTGATTAATTTTTCCAATAACTCCGGTTATAATACGCTGACTTACGTTGACAGCGTTCCGGCCAATACGACTTTGACTATTGACGCCCGGTCGGGAAACACCCCTGTTCCCGATGGTTCCTGGACTGCATGGCAGTTGAATATTTCAAACGGGGGAGACATTTCCGGCTTGGGTTCCGGCGGATATTTCCAATATCGGGTTAATTTTGGCACTTCCAATACTTCGGTGACTCCGTATTTGGACAGCGCTACCATTAATTATCCGGTTTATAACGCAAGCGGTTCATTGACTTCTTCAATATACGATACAAGCCAGGTCGGCAATGAAATGGGATCATTGAATTGGGATGAAGACATAAATTTGGCGACTTCAACTTCGGTGACGGTTTCTTTAAGAACCGCTTCAACCGCGGCCGGTTTAACCGCGGCCTTATGGTATGATTTTACCGATATAACGGCCAATTGTTCCAAGTCTTCGGGGTCAAGCACGGTAGTGTGCTCTCCCGCCGCATTGGCCGCTGCTTTGAAAACAGGCGGAGATGACCAATTCTGGCAATATAAAATCAATTTGGTTTCCGGAGGGCGCAATACGCCGACTATTTCGCGAGTTAAGGTTGTATATGTAATCAATGCCGCTCCTGATTTTGATACAAGTTTTGGGACAACGGGGGTTGTTGTTTCACAAAATTCCACCTCAACGGATCCTAATTTAGGGAAAACCATTATTCAATATAAAGTCCGCGATATTGATACCTTATCGGGGTCAATCACTCCGGGGTACATAAGCCCGTCTTTTGAATACAATACGGGTTCCGGATGGTTTGCGATTTCCTCGTCAAC
>DAHWFZ010000008.1 GCA_027336345.1 Candidatus Wolfebacteria bacterium | reverse complement strand
GGTTAACCAGAGCGGATTGTTTAATATTTTATTTTTTCCTCCTTTATACTTTATGCATTGCCCTTTCCGCTATTTAAACTATTCCACGGGCTTTTACATAAATACTTCCCTTGCCTTGGCTCCGTCACCGGCGCCGATAATTCCGCGAGCTTCCATAATATCCAGCAATCTCGCTGCGCGGGCATAACCGACTTTCAATCTGCGCTGGAGCAAAGATGCGGATGCCTTTTGCGCATCAACCACGACATTGATAGCTTCATCCAGCATTTCATCATTTTGATCATCATCTCCTTCAAGCCCGTCAAAGATATCCGCGGACTTGATGGCGCCGCTGTCATGTTTTGAATCGGCTGCAATTTCCAAAGCAGGAGCTCCGTCCTCTTCCGAAACCAAATCGGTATTGTGTTCACGGATGAATGTTGCAACTTTGGCTATTTCTTCTTCGGAAATATACGAACCCTGAATCCTTCTTGGTTTTGAAAGTTCCGCTGATGTAAACAGCATATCGCCTCCGCCCAAAAGTTTTTCAGCGCCGGAAGTATCCAAAATTGTCCTGGAATCAACCTGGCTGGCAACCTGCAGCGCAATGCGCGCCGTAATGTTTGCCTTGATCAACCCGGTAATAACTTCAACCGACGGACGTTGCGTGGACAAAATCAAATGAATTCCGGTGGCTCTCGCCATCTGGGCCAAACGGACAATGAATCCTTCAACATCCCTCCCGTAAGTGCTCATCAAGTCGGCCAATTCATCCACGACGATCACGATATAAGGCAAAGTATCGTCTTTCTTCTTTTTATTATAGCTTTGAATGTCGCGCGAACCGGCTTGCAACAATATTTCATATCTGCGCTCCATTTCCTTAATCGCCCACTTGAAAACCGCCAGTGATTTTTTGGATTCCGTGACAACCGGAGCTATTAAATGCGGAATGCCGCCGTAAATTGAAAGTTCAACCCGCTTAGGGTCAATCATCAAAAATCTCAACGTGTCCGGAGAATTTTTATAAAGCAGCGAAATAATTATGGAGTGCACCGTGACTGATTTTCCCGATCCGGTGGAACCGGCGACAAGCATATGCGGCATTTTTTCAATGTTCGGGAAAAGCGGCTCTCCGGTAACATCGCGGCCAAGGGCAAAACTCAATAATCCTTTTTCCGTGAAATCCGGATAGTTCATCAAGCTTCCAAGCCTGACCACAGCGGCTGCTTTATTCGGGACTTCAATTCCGACCAAAGATTTTCCCGGAATCGGGGCTTCAATCCTGATGGGATGAGCGGCCAGGGCCAACGCCAAATCCTGCGACAACGCGGTTATACGGGAAAGTTTAACGCCTTCCGCGGGCTTTAGCGTATATCTGGTGACTTTCGGGCCGATGCTGACCTCGCCCATTTCAACGGGAATTCCGAATCCGTCCAGAGTCCTTTTTATGATATTGGCGTTTGCGCGCAAATCGCCCGAAGTCGGTTTTTCAACGGATGATTTAAGCAAATCAAGCGGAGGAAAAACATAATTGCCGGCTCTCATTTTTAAAGACTTTTTCGGCGTTATCCCGAATGCGGCGCTGATTGTTTCTTTGACTGCGCTGTCTTCTTTTTCTTCCGGCGCAGGTTCTTCTTTTTTGTTTTCTTCCTTTTCAAAATCCGCCTCAGCTTTAGCAGCATCTTCCGCCTCTTCTTCCTCTTCTCCAAAGTCTTCCACTGTTTTTTCTTTTCTTCTGAATTTTATTGGCAAATTCAATGTCACTAAAAGCGAAACCAGTATCAGCAAAATTAAAACGACAATGGATGCCGCATATCCAAAAGGAATTTCCAAAGATCCCAAAATTTTTCCGAGCAAGCCTCCTTTCCCGGAATCAATAACATCAATCAAGCCAAGACCGGACAGAACAAACAGCAAGGCTCCGATAAAAGTCGCCGCGTATATTTTAGTCCTTTCAGACGTGAAGAAAACGCCTGCCATTATTAAAAATGTAATCGGCAAAAGATAATAGCCCACGCCGAACAAATTACCGAATATTTTATAAAGAAACGCCCCAAACGGACCGGCGTTCTGAAAACTCGCCAAAAATAAAATAATGGCTGTGCCGAGAAATGCTATGGCCCAAATGCTCTTTTTTGTTTCCGGATGAAGCCTCAGTTCATGAAAAAAACTTTCTTTTTCTTCATCCTCTATTTTAATGGCGACTTTCTTTTTGGGTTCCGCTTTTTTATTTTTCTTCTTTTTCATAAACTTTAATCAACGAAAAAACGAAATAATGCGAAAATGCGAAAAAATTTTTGCCAACCTCGGATTTCTTTCGTTATTTCTTTCAGTTGGACTCTAATGGGGAGTTGAGCGCAACAACGTTTTTTTTACTGATTTACATTTTATTGAATAATTTTAATCTCCGGCTCACAATTTTTTTTATTTCTTCAACCGCAAACGGCAAAATTTTATACGGCACGATTTCTTCGGGATTTTCTTTAATGGCTTTTTCAATTCCCTGGCGCCACGCCAAGCGGATTTCGGTATTTATATGGATAATTGCAATCCCCGCATCAATTGATGCGGTAAAATCGCTGTCAGTTATTCCCGACCCGCCGTGAAGAACCATAGGAACCCCTGCTGCCTGGCGCAGTTTCTTAATCCTTTCTATATCCAGCGCGGGATTGGGCGCATTTTTTTGCATACCATGAATATTGCCGACCGCAGGCGCCAATAAATCCACGCCGGTTTCTTTTACGAATCTTGCCGCGTCTTCAGGCTTAGTCAAATCCTCTTTTTTTATCGCGGCGCCTTCCGGAATCTCGCTAAAGATTACCGAGCTTGACCCGATATACCCAAGCTCCCCTTCAACCAAAATATCAGGATTTATTGATTTAACATATGCGACAACTTCTTTGGTTTTTATGATATTTTCTTCAATCGGCAACTTGCCGCCGTCAAAAAGAACGGCATCAAAACCCGCTTCAACCGCCGGGTTTATGTTTTCCAGTGATTTATGATGGTCAGCATTAATAAATATCGGATAGTTATATTCTTCGCGCAAACTTTTTACCAAAGCCGCAGCTTGTTTATGGCCCACAAATCCGGCTTCGCCTTCAGAAACGCCTATAATAATTGGGATTTGCCCACTTTCAAAAAGGGGGTAAGGGGGATTTTTTATTTCAGCTGCTGACTCAAAAATCGCCTTTAAGCCCGCAATATCCGAAATGTTAAAATGCCCAATGGAAATTTTTTTGCTTTCCGCTTCTAAAATATATTCTCTTAAGGTTTTCATCCCACACATAACCTAATCAACAGCAATATTATATAATTTTTAGCCTATATAATTTACTGTATTAAGTTTTATTAATCCCACTTAATTATGTGTGGGATTCATTAAAGATATTATAGCAAAAAAAGAAGAGGGCGTGTACCCTCTTCTTTTTAGCTATGTCTGATAACCAATACATCACCGTCCTGGACAATATATTCTTTGCCTTCAATTCTTAACCAGCCTTTTTGTTTGGCCGCAGCCCAGGAACCGGCTTCCAGCAATTTATTCCAGTTGATTGTTTCGGCGCGGATGAATTTTTTCTCAAAATCGCTGTGTATTGCTCCGGCGGCTTCCGGCGCTTTGGCGCCTTTTTTAATGGTCCAAGCCCGGGTTTCATCCTCTCCCGTTGTCAAAAAGCTTATCAACCCCAAAATCTCATATGCTTTTTTAATCAAATCATTTACATCCGTTGAGTTGGCCAGATCCATGATCAGATAGCCGGCGCCCAGTGATTTTATTTTATTTTTAAGTTCATCGCTTACATCCTCCGGGCTTCCATTTAAAAGATAAATTTGCGGCTTGGCTGTCAGGAGATTTAATTCATTCACGAATAAGGACTGCTGGATATTGAGCGGGATATCTTTTAAAATTTCCAAAGCCAATTTATTCTGATTCAAACCTTCCTTAATTTTTTTTGCCACATCCAAATCTCC
>DAHWFZ010000120.1 GCA_027336345.1 Candidatus Wolfebacteria bacterium | reverse complement strand
ACTATCTAAAAAAGACCAATCCGTTTGAGCGGTAAATATTCCGTAAAATTTACCCTCAGATATTTTTTTAGAAAAATCCTGATGCAAATAAAATATTATCAGATCTCCTTTTCTAATTCTGCTTCCGTCAGCTATCATTCCAACAAGCATATTTTCTTTCATTTGATGCAAAACTGTGTTTTCCGAATTATTAAAGTCAATATAATTATCTTTTGCTCCAGTACCAGCAAATAAATATTCCAGATGAAGTTTAAAAGTAGTTGAGTCTACAATAAATACATGTGTCGTCATAATTATTTTTTAAAAATTAAAATATATTCGTGTTTAAAAATATAATAATCACTTGAAAGCGCACGATATCGCCAGATACCTTCTTTGTTCTGTTTGGCGCGATTACTAACCATATTTTTAATTATAATGCTTTTCAGCACTAATCCCAACTTTTGTGCTTCATCCATGCAATAAAATCCTAATGGCGTCCATTTGCCAGCATTATATTTATCCCCTATCACTATTGCTAAATATCTACCTTTTTCTAAAATTTCTTTTGTATTTTTTATTACAGCTGAAAATTTTTCCAAAAATTCTTTTAGTGATGCGGAATTTGATAAATCTTCTTTTTTATCACTAAATTTAATTATATCGGCATAAGGCGGATGCAATATAGCTAAATGGATATTGCTTTTCCCTTTATTTTTTAAAATATTTTTTATTTTTTCTAAAATGATTGGATCGGTACTATCAGCTACTAAAAGCTCTGAAAAATAATTTTTATTATCAACTTTATTATTAATGTGTTTTATAAGTTCAGGTTGTATATCAACACCAATAAAATGTCTCCCTAAACTTTCCGCTTCATATGCCGTAGTTCCGCTACCAACAAATGGATCAAAAATAACATCATTCTTTTTTGAATATCTAAGAATTAACTGCCTTGGTATTTGAGGCACAAAGTTCCCATGATAAAATCCGCTATGTTTTCCCGTCTTATCTCTTTCTGAAATTAACCAAAGACTATCAGTCCAAATTTCTGATTCTTTCCATTTTTCTAAATTTAAATCATTAAAACTTGGCATATATTATTTATATTTTAACAAAAATTTACCACTTTAGTAAGAATATAAAAAATGTCATAGCTAATTGCTAGGACATTTTTTATCAATGTTTTAATAAAATGGAAGAATTCTCCTACAAGTTTTTCCATACCATCGCTTATTTAAACCATTATAAATCTCACAATTAAAAGAGCAATCTGTCAGATTGCATATACTGTTTTACATATACATTAATAACTATTTATCAAAAAATAGCAGGAGCGAAATCGCCATTGCCTTTTAGTTCATATGATTTTCTACGTTTGGTGGAAGCTGGCTTCCTCCAGTATTTTGCGATCGCAAAAATCATATGAAGTTATCCACATAAAATAATCTATCTTCAAAATATTTATAATTTTCCTATAGAGGCTGGACAAGTTCTTCCATCCTTATTAAGAACCACCGGGTATTCTTCTGCTGTTATTTTTTTACCTGATATTTTTATTAATATCGCTAATCCCTTGGTTACTTTTAAATCCCAGTACTGATCAAATATAAAATTTCCCAATGAATAATAAACTAGCGTATTGCCGATATATTCGCGCGGAAGAATTATATGCGGGTGTGATCCAATAATAAGGTCGGCTCCATTTTTGGAAAATAATTCAGCGACGCTGCGGATTTGTTTTATATCATCGGAATATTCCTGACCCCAATGCGCATATACAATAACCACCCTGCCTAAAATATGCTCTGCTGCAATCGTTTCAGCTATTTTATCAGCTGAATCGCCGCCAAATTCATTGTAATTTACAAACGATAATTCCACTCCTTTGTCCTCCGTGCGGTAGACAGGCGCGTCACCTGCAAGACCGCCAAAATATGAAATTCCCGCCTCCGATAAATATTTATGAGTCGAATCTATGCCGATTAATCCATAATTGCTTATATGATTATTCCCGATACTAACCACCCTGATATTGTGCTGGAAAAGCATGGCTGCCGTTGAAATGGGAAAGGTGAAATTATAATTTTCCGGACTATCCATAATTGTTCCCTCGCTGACAGATGCATTGGTAGTAATTGGACCTTCTAAATTTCCAACTGCAAAGTCGGCATTTTTAAGTAGCGGATCAATACAAGAAAAGAGAAAATCAGTCCCGCGCTTATCGCTTACTTTTCGAATATATCGGTCAAACATCATGTCCCCGACAATTAATATTTTAGGGTCAGGCGAATCTTGCGCGTTATTATTTGTATTTAATGGACAACTTCCAGGCGAAGAAATTGCTGATAGAATAAAAGTAAAATGACTTGTTGTTTCTTTAGCTGTTATATCATTCATTAGATTTGCGGAATTTGTGTGGGTAATTAAAATAGGATTCCAAAATCCCAACTCCCGCGCCTCCTGTTCCAAAACCCATAAACACAAAGGACAATCGCTTTGGCTTGGATTTTTAAGGTCCAAAATTTCCCCGCTATTTCCGGAGCAAAAAGAATTCTGCGTTTTTTCATCCATTTGATTGGATTCTGCCAAAGGCAAGTAATGAGAGAAGTCGCTGCTAATTACAAGACTGACATCTTTTTGAGATAAAAATGGTTTTAATATCTTAATAACCTCAGCCCGATCCTGCTCGGATCCTCTGCTTTTTTGAGATATAACAATGGGAATAATTTGCGCATCAGGAATATAATGCTTAATGAACGGAACAATGGTATAAATGCCATGCTCTTCGGTGAATAATTCGGAATCTGCAACAAGATCGGAAGATTTTTCCAATTGAGCTACGTCTTTCTCTGAGATAGAGGTATTCCCGAAAAAACTTTTATAACTTCCGTTCGTTGTACATAACATCTTCGGACAACGATCATAATGATCCGGAGAGATAACAATAATTATCCGCGGCGTCGAAGACGCCAATGCCTTTATGCCAAGAGCAATGGATTTTGAAGCAACAAGATGATGAGGCACGACTACCGCTCTTATGGCATCTCCGCCCGGCTGGGAAAAATTTCTATCAGCGGCGACTATTCCATCAAGCACAGCCAAATCCAAGGCATCATTAGTAGCAGAATAGACCAGATTTTTGGTATTAGCAGTTGAATTGTGACGGATGAAAAAAAATAAACTCAATACAACAGCCAACCCTATGGCTATAATGCAAAAAACTATTTGTTTCCCAAGAGCTCCTGAAACCATTTATTGATATTCGGCCAAGTATCCTTTGGCTTATAAGTAATTGAGTAATCTCCGCCAGAATCAGTATAAAAATTATTCTGCCACGCCTCATCAGTTAACCGATCGCCACTTATGGTTTCGTATTGAGAATACGTAAATCCTACTGTCAACCGCGGACCATTAGCATCTTTTACTACTACAAAAATCACTCGCGGCACTCCCGTTCCTTCTTCAAGAACACCACCATCCTTATCGGTATGGATATCTGCCACAACAGCAGCCCGCTTATCTTTGATTTGCAATATCGGACCTTCCACAGGGATAGGGAGAGCGGCTTTCATTTGGCGTATTAAAGTTACCCGAAGTTCTTCCCATCGACTATTCGAATCATTTATACCGCCTCGGCTGACTGCCGATTCAGGAGCAATAAAATATTCAACACAATCTTTATTGTCATCATAAGAATGTCTCGTTTTTGTAGTAATCGATTCATTAAAAGAATTATTTTCCAGCTCTAACTTTGTGTATTCGCGAACCGTATTTAAAAGCTGAATATAATTTTCTAATTGTGGAGAATTTTGCAATTTAAACCCGCGAGCCTTGTATTCCACATCAAGACGCCGAGCAGCGTAGTAAAGCCGGTCATATGCCTCAGCTTGCGGTTCCACATATCCTTTGGCCGGTTCGGGAACTTTGCGAAGATCGCAACTATCTCCTTCTCCGCCGCCTTTTTCGGCAAAAGATTGCTTGGCATACAAAAGTGACGTGTGCCGCAATTCTGTCCAAAACCCTGACCCCGTAAGAAGAGTCTTTGCATCCCAAAGTTGTGACTGCATAAATTGTGGCAACACAGCATGATTATTAGCCAGCCAGCCAAATAAACCGGAAACGGTCCATAATGTGCTTGTATATAAATTACTCCGCCAATAATCATCACTCCAATTATTTGCTTCCGCTTTTAATTCAGCCAGTCTTGTATCTACGGCTTGCTTATAATCAGCATAAAAAGGCAAGTCGGAGAGGCGTGTTGCGGCATAGGGCGATCCAAGCATGGACATAACCTCAAGCGAAGAAGCCTTGTCGGGCAAACTTTGCCCATTTACGGCCGGCGCTTCATCACCTTGGGTTAATTTACTTGTCCAGTACGAATCCGGAATAAACTTTTGGCTCATAAAACGCATGCCTCGCATCGCCTGAAGTTCATCTGACACAGTAATTACGGCATTGGGATTAATATTAACAGGCAATGCTTTAATTTTTGCATCAGGCTTTCTTTTATTTAAATAATCGCCCAATATTTGCTGATCATAAGCCTTATTGATTCCCAGTTCACTGACTGCAGCGGCATAATCGCTTACATCGAGATCATCACTTTCCCCAACGATAAATGCTATAAGCGATGAAAAAGATTTAAATTGATTTTCAACATCCGCACTTCCATGAACTAATTGGCCGATATCAACCGCATAATCGGTTAAATCCTTGCTGCTTAAAAGAAATGGAATTTGCTGATACCATTGAACTGCCCGGAAATACTGGCGGCGCAACGAACTACTGGTATATGTGCCCCGTGGTTTGAACAATGTAAACGGAATTTTAACTTGAATATCAGGTGGCAATGCATTAAATTCTGTTGCAAAAATTGCGGGCGTGCCGCGAGTTTCGCTGGCATCGTAAACTTGTTTTAAATTTTCTAAAACTATTCCTTCATTATCAGCACCAAGATTGAGGCCCTTTATAAAATCAGCTGTTTTTTGATAATTATCCGCATCCTTATCCTTAGCTTGATAGTCAGCTTGCATATCCTCAACACTTAATCCTTTTGCAGGGTAGTCTGAGTTCCAATAATCATCGGCTGTAACCGGTTTTATTGACGTGGAAAGGAGGGCATATGGGATGGAAAAATAATTCCGCACTTTGGTCCACTGATTACGTTCATCCGCTGAGTTGGATTGCAGCAACCGATCTGATGCCTGATCATACATAATCTTGGTTATTGATAAGGTTTGGTCGTACAAATATTTATTTTCCGTTTCCTTCAGAAGGTCGGCTGAAAGAATCGAGAACAAATTCATCATTGAATCAGATGAAATAAAAACAGCATTCGCCTGAGTTCTATTTTTATAATCCGGATCACCTGAAATTTTTCTGTATAGAGCAACAAATTCACGGTTATTATCGGCGACAGTTAGGCCATTTGCGCCTGGCAAATTGGTATCAAGCAGGTTTTTAATAACAAATTTATTTTGTCCAAGTTTAGCCAGTTCTTCAGGAGTAAAAGTAAAACCATACGCTTTCTCCATATCATTAATATTTTTAACTTCAGACAAAGAAAAATTTTGGGCAATATCGGAGTTAATGTTTATTGCCTGGCGGACAAAAGGCACATCTGCAAGAGATGGCTGGAAAACAACCGGCGAGTCAGAACCGGAAGTGCTAACTTCACTCTTTTGCGTTGGTTTTTTAAATACAAAAAATAATACAGCGGCAAAAACTATTATTAGAACTGATGCTATTATCCAAATCTGTTTATTCTTTGTCATGGTGCTTCCCATATATTTTAGGTTAAATATTATTTTAATAATAGCATATTTTATTTTAATGATTTATAAAATTGCGATTATATTTCAAGATAAGTAAGCCACACTATGCCGCCAATTACTCGGGTTGCGCAATAAAAAGTTCTCAATGCGGAGGCGGAAGGATTCAACTACAAGTTTTGTCTCGCCGTCGCTCGACAAACTCGCAGTCCGCTGCTCGGTATTCCGCCTGTTGGCGGAATATACCTTCGCCCTTCGAACCCTTACGGACGCAAAGCAGTTTGTGTCCTCCGCCTCCATATATCAAAAAAACAACTCATTTATTTCTATGGTTGTTTTTTTGATGTTTGCGGAGGCGGAAGGATTCGAACCTTCGGTCCAGTTTCCCGGACAACATCTTAGCAGGATGCTCCTTTAAGCCACTCAGGCACGCCTCCATTTGTAATTTATAAATTAAACTCTTTTTTAATTTCTTCTCTTTTATACCCTTTTTTTAATTCTTTTTCCAGCGACAGTGCTTCCTTTTCTGTTTTACATTCCAAGTATTTTAAAATTAAAAAAGGTTTTCTTGATTTTGTAGAACTTACCTGCCATCCATTGTGTTCGCTTAACCTTCTTTCCAAATCATTTGTTTTACCAATGTAAATTCCATTATCCTTCAAACTTTTTAAAATATACACGTAAAACATAAAACAGAATGCTCCTTTAAGCCCCTGCCTGCCGGCAGGCAGGACTCAGGCACGCCTCCGTAGTT
>DAHWFZ010000117.1 GCA_027336345.1 Candidatus Wolfebacteria bacterium | reverse complement strand
GATAAGCAGACGGATTTTTTTAAAAAGCTATTTGATTTGTGGTGGGAAGAAGATAATCCGGAGTTGCACGTACGCCTTTTTAAGGATGTAATCAGGGTTTTAATGGGGCTTAATCCGACTGATTGCACCTATAAGATTGATGGGTGCCGGCATATAACCGGGATAGATGAGAAGGGCGATGTTTACACTTGCTCAAGATTTTTGAAAGAGAAAGATGCATATTTAGGTAATATTCTCGAAAAAGATTTGGGAAAGATTGTTTACAGTCCAAAAGCACAAAAAATTTATGACCTTATGTGTAGGGTTAATAAAGAATGTTTGGAGTGTAAATGGTTAAAATTTTGCGGTGGCGGATGCGCTTATCAGCGATGGCTAACAGGCGATATAAAGTCGAAATATTATGCCTGCGAAATGAGAAAAGAGTTGTTTAGTCATATAACTGAAAAAGTGGGGCCGCTTGATCCGGCATGAGGGCAATTATATTGCCCTCATTTTTTAATCTTTTTTATGACAATTTCCGCTATTCCGTGATTATGATAACCGGTAATCCCCTTATGACCAGGCTCCTTTATTAATTTTTCCTTGTAATATAAAATTTTAAAATTTTTACCAAAATATCGTTTTAACTCTTGTTTGTCTAAAAATTGCCAATATCTTTTTTCTGACTTACTGTAAAAGGTATTTTTGCCTATAGGATTTCGTATTGATTTAAGATTTAAATAAGATCTATCTTTTGTTGTGAATCCACTGATAATAGCTATGCCATCAACTTTTAAACTGTCTTTAATTTTTTGAACTGTTTTTTTAAAATCATTCTTTCTCATCCATATTAAAGATTGGATAGCCAGTATTAAATCATATTCTTGAGATTTAAATTTATATTTTAACACATCAGATTTTTTGGAATTTATTTCCAAATTTAAATCGGAAGCCAATTTTTTAATTTCTGCAACATTTTGTTTGTTAATATCAAAAGATTCCACTTTAAAATTATTTTGCGCAAGGAATATGCTGTTCCTGCCATTTCCGGATCCAATGTCCAAAACAAGCCCGTTTTTGATTTTAGGTAAAAATTCTTTTACTAATGGAAAAGGAAGAGATGGTTTAATTTTCATATTTTATATAATATCAGAAACTGGATAACTTAAAAAGTTATCCGCATTGAATATCAAATTATTACGCTATATTTCAGTTATATACGGCATTGCAAATAAAAAAGTTTTAAGCAAATTATACCCCATAAAAACCCGCATAAAATGCGGGTTTTTATGGGGTATTGCATTATTTTCAACATTTTGATATAATTATGTCAAATCATAAGACCATTTGTCATTGCGAGGAGGAACGACGAAGCAATCGCATTGGCTGATAAAAATGTGATAAAATGGTTTTATAGAGTGCACTTTCAAATAATTCTACTGTGAAAACAGTGGTTTATATATAAGATTGATATGAAAAATAACGCGAGTGTTTATTGTCTGAACTTGTCGAAGACAGGTAAGCAAAAATATCTGCGTTATTAGGATTTGAAAAGTCCGCCGGCGCTAAAGCTACGGCGAGACAAGGGAGGATTGAAATGAAAAAGATAATGATTATAGGAATGTTCGTGGCAGTCGCGGCGATGTTTGGCTGCGGCTCCGGCAGCGGTATGAAAAGTGATTTAACGCCTGCGCCAACAGTTGTATCGTCAAGCCCCACGGGGACAAATGTTCCGGTGGCGACGGCAGCGATAACGGTAAATTATAACCAGGACATCGTTTGTTCCGGCGATAATTTTACCGTAGTAGTA
>DAHWFZ010000074.1 GCA_027336345.1 Candidatus Wolfebacteria bacterium | reverse complement strand
TTTCTTGTTTCTTCCAAAAAAAATAATACGCTCTTCTTTGGATAAAAATTCGGAGGTCATTTTGACCCAATTTGAGTGCGCAGGGGCGGATTTGAGGTTCATTATTTTCTCTTCCACATCGCTTAATAAATATTTGGATTCGGCAAAAGCCATTTCCAAAAAATGTTTATAGTTCTTAAGCCCGGGATATTTCAAAAATTTATTTTGCGAATTAACCGGAATTTTTGCGACTCTCAAATAGAAAAATTGCATATCATTTCCGATTTTATTCGCAAATTCCTGTATTTGATTGTATCTGGCTTTAATTTCAGGGTCGGTTTGATTTTTTTCCGATTTCAACCAAAAATAATATTCTTCCATCCCTCCCCCGGCGCAATTTTCCTTCCACTTTTTGTATTCATCCAGCGCTTGTTTTAATATGGACGGATTTTTCAAATAATCATCTCTTTTTCCCCATTTATTTATAAATTTACGGCTTTCGCGTTCTATAAATTTTCTCCTTTTTTTAATTTCAGGATCATTGTCGTTTTTAAAAAGCGGTTTCAGATTCCATTCGGTTTTATTAAATTTAATTTTTTGTTCCATTAAAATATTTTAGCATATAAAAATCCGGTATGAAATTATCAGCCAGGCTTTTATATATTCAGAATGGTTTTTTATTGGTTAGATATCCAAATTTTTGATCCGCAATGAATTTAATACGACCGATAACGAGCTGAACGCCATCGCCGTTCCGGCGATCATCGGGTTCAGAAGAATCCCATACGCGGGGTATAAAACTCCGGCAGCTATCGGAATTAAAACTATATTGTACGCATACGCCCAAAAAAGGTTTTGCTTTATATTTTTAAGGGTATTTTTTGAAAGCAATACGGCTTTGTATACCCCGATCGGATCTCCTGAGGTTAGGGTTATTCCCGCCGATTCAATGGCAATATCGGTTCCCGTGCCGATTGCAATTCCGATATCAGCCTGCGTTAAAGCCGGGACATCGTTAATTCCGTCGCCTACCATCGCGACTATTTTTCCTTTTTCCTGCAGTTCTTTTATTTTTTGAGATTTCTGGCCGGGCAGCACCGAAGCGATTATATTTGTAATGCCGACTTTCCGGGCGATTGTATCCGCAGTCCGTTCGTTATCCCCTGTTATCATCCAAACCTCTATTCCCAGATCTTTTATTTTTTCCACGGTTTCTTTGGCGGATTCTTTAATGATATCGGCAATGGAAATTATTCCCAGCACGTCTTTTTCATCTGTTAAAAATAAAACAGTTTCCCCTTGATGTTCGTGTTTTTCGGATTTTTGATTTACTTCATCTTCGATGTTAATTTTCCAATCGGATAATAATTTCTTATTGCCAAGCAAATATTTTATTCCGTTTATTTCGCCGCGGATTCCTTTTCCCGGAATTTCTGAAAAATCAGAAAGTTGGCGGACGTCAATATTTCTTTTGGCGGATTCTTCAACAACAGCTTTGCTTAAGGGATGTGTTGAATTTTTACTTAAGCTTGCCGCGATTTGCAATAGCTCGGCTTCTGTTTTAGCGGGTTTTTCCGCTGCTATTATTTCCGTTACGGACGGCTGCCCTTTTGTTATCGTTCCTGTTTTATCCAGAATAATGGCGCTTATTTTCCCCGCGATTTCAAGCGATTGGGCGTTTCTGATGATAATTCCGTGTTCCGCCCCTTTGCCGGTTCCGGTAATAACGGCAATCGGCGTGGCAAGCCCCAGCGCGCACGGACAAGCTACGGCAAGCACCGCAACAAAATTGACTAAAGCGTACGTGAGCCAGGGCTGCGGGCCGAAAAATGCCCATAATAAAAATGTAATTAAGGCAATTGCCATAACAATAGGCACGAATATGCCGGTTATTTTATCGGCAAGCCGCTGGATAGGAGCCTTTGATGCCTGAGCTTCTTCAACTATTTGTATTATTTGGGAAAGGAACGTGTCCTTGCCTACTTTAAGAGCTTTCATTTTAAACGTTCCGCTTTGGTTTATTGTCGCGCCTATAACCGAATCACCTTCTTTTTTATCAACAGGAAGAGATTCTCCGGTCACCATGGATTCATCGATTGGAGCGCTCCCTTCAATGATTATTCCGTCGGTTGGTATTTTTTCTCCCTGTTTTATGAATAAAATGTCATTGATTTCAACATTATTTATATCAATATCCCTTACATTCCCGTTGGCATCAATCAGATGGGCTATTTTTGCCTGAAGCTTCAGGAGTTTTTTAATAGCCTCGGATGCCGA
>DAHWFZ010000015.1 GCA_027336345.1 Candidatus Wolfebacteria bacterium | reverse complement strand
ATCTCAGCTAAATTCACTGGTTCCTTACCCAACTTGTTTTTTTAAAGATGATAAGGCGCTGGCACTTCTTGGTAAAAGAACCTGTTCAGCGGGGAAAACATCATCCGCCATTGCTTCTGATGGAACTGTGCGTGCTTGCCCTCATCATGAAGTTGTATATGGTTCTATAATAAATGAGGATTTTTCGTCCATTTGGGAAAAAATGTCGCAATGGCGTGATGGTTCTTTAATCCCTGAACCTTGTCGTATATGTAGCTTTTTCCCAAGGTGTGGTGGCGGATGTCGAATTGCTTCATCTGATGAAAATTTATGCGGAAAAGATAAGATTATGAAGTCGGAAGAAGATGTTCCATTAAATTTTATTAAACATCTTCCCAACTCTTCAGTTATTACTGAAAATACTTTGCTGAGAGTAAAATTTACATGTCGTTTTCGTAAAGATATGGCAATGGGGATTATAAACACTGGTGGTATTAGAAATACTTTTGTTTCGCACGACACTCTTTTATTATTTGAAAAGTTAGGTGCGGAAAAGGCGGTGTTTACCCCTCAGGTCGTCCGAGAAAAATATGGTATTTTAATGGATCAGCATGAATACTTAAATTTTTTCGGAGAACTCATAATTCGAGGCGTTTTAGAACGCGTCGGAGGAAAGGAGGCCAATCATGGAACTCGGGTTTGATTCGTTGCTTGAAGGTGCCGAGTCAACCGTATTATCAGCTTGCGATAACACCGCCGGCGGGTGTGATAATACCGGATGTGATGTCTGCCAATCCGGCTGCGAAGATGGCACAGAAGGCTGCGATGGCAGTTAAATCGTCTGTGCTGCTGTAACAAAAGCCCCTCTTATAGTATCCAAGAGGGGCTTTTTTCTGGGTTTTGTTTTACATAATCGCAAGCCTGGATGAGAGTGTCTTTGAAATCTCTTGATTCTAAAAACCATTTTTTGATATTATGTCTAAGTTCAGTATGCTCTTCATACCCAAAATCTAGATCAATAAGTTGATTTTTAAACCAAAGATTTAATAATACAGTTACGGATTCTTTTACATCCCAAATATTTTTTTCTGACAATCCTTGTTCTTCACAAAATTTCCACCAATTTTTATGAAAAAAAATATGCATTATTTCATGCATTGCTACTTTTGTATTTTGAAATGTTCCTTGATGCACGCTTACTGCAAACCAATTTTTTTCTGAGTTGTAACCACTGCCATAGCGAGTACTAAAAAAACCTGATAAATTCTCAGTATTATCAAAAGAATTAATTTGCATTCGACTTGTAAGATGCAAAAAAAATTTTTCTTCAATTGTATTCCAATATTTTTGAAGTTGTTCTACTTCAATTTCAATAAGATTTTTTCTCTCTATCCACTTAGATTCGAGATATTTTTTTATATTTTTTTTTGCAGGGTTATTTCCAAATTGATTTATAATATTTTTCAATTCATTATCTGGTTTTCTTCCCTGCTCAGTCATTTTTAAACCAATTTCAATATTTTCTATATCTTTTTCTAAATTATAGCTAAATTTGACATGGGGATAATTCATTTAAAAATTATAATAAATATAGTAATGATTAGTCAAAGTTGATTGAAAATTATCTAAAAAACTTATTGTCTTTCCTGCAAGATTGCTTTTGCTTCAAATTCTTTGTCTCTTCTAAGGACTTTCATCCTTAGCGCGTCGCCGACAGAATAATCCTCCAGTATGTCGCCGATTGTTTTTTCAGCGGTTATTTTTACGCCGTTACATTCAATAATAATGTCTTTTTCTTTCAGTCCGGCGATGTGCGCGGGGCTATTTGGAATAACCGCGGGCGCGTAAGGCCTGTTTGACATCACTACCGCGCCTTGATCGGCTGTAAGTTTAAAATGTTTTTTAATTTCCGGAGTAATGTTTATGTATTGGACTCCGAGAAACGGCCTTCTGATGCGCCCGTATTTTTTAATGTCTTCCAGATCTTTTTTGACCGTATTTATCGGCAAAGTGAACCCGATGTTCTGGGCTCCGAAAATGATTGCCACGTTAATCCCGATGACTTCTCCTTTTAGGTTTACCAGAGGGCCGCCGGAATTACCCGG
>DAHWFZ010000028.1 GCA_027336345.1 Candidatus Wolfebacteria bacterium | reverse complement strand
TCCATATGAGCCGGATCGCTGCAATATGCGTCGCACGCTTCCTTTCCTTTGCACGGAGGCGGAGTAACGCCTTTTTTAATCGCGGACAAAACTTTTTCCGCATCCTGTTGTTCCTGATCAGTCATAATTCCCGCAGCTTCGGCGAATTTAACGCATACCTCCATATTATTTGGATTGCTGCAATAGACATCGCATTCCTGTTTGTTATTACACGGAGGCTTTATTCCGCTTTTAATGGCGTTCTGAACTTTTTTAGCCTGGTTTAATTCATCTTGAGATAAAAAGCCGTTCTTTTCGGCGAAAGAAACGCACTCGTCTATATGTGAAATATCGTTGCAATAAGCCTCACAAGAATCTTGCGAAGTACAACCGCCCGGCCCTTTGCCTAGAGATATGAATTTTTTCGCTCTGGAAATTTCTCCGGAATCCATTAAACCGTTTTTTTGCGCAAAGTTTAAACAAGACAATCTATTTTCAATTTTATCGCAATAAACTTTGCAATCGGTTTGATTTTGGCAATTTCCAAGCTCGGCAACGGGATATTGAATTTTCGCCATAGCTGCTTCATTTAACGTACTCGTTGCCGGAGTATTTTGAGCCAAAGCTTTGCTTATATTCCCGGAATTGACTATTGCGGCTGAAAAAATCATTCCCATACCTAAAATTATTAAGCTTATTTTTTTTGTATTCATCAATATAATATTACTTTAACTTAGCAACTTAATTCATTAAATTGTTATGGGCCAGAGTAATAATTATCCTTTAGTTTTATTAGCTTATAAGCATTTATAACTTATTTTAATAATAACCCGTTAAGTAATATTATCGGGCTATATTTTATTAAAATGGATTGGTTTTTACGTTTGTATACGGGTTGGCTTTATTAACCGGATTCAAATCAGGCGCATTTTGCAAAGGATTCGCGTTTATTGACGGTAAAACTCCCTGGCTTGCCGTTTCGGTCAAAGTTTGTCCCGGCACAGCCGGCTGCACGGACGCGGATTGTTTTTTCCAATAAAAATAACCGGTTACTCCGATAATTATTGCCATCGCGGCAATTGCTGCCATAATAAGTTCCTTTTTAGTCATATCCTGCGATAGAATTGCGAATTTAAAATTTTATTTAAAATTTTATTTTTAATAAAATTATCCGCGCCTCTATTATTTTTATTATTTTAACCCGTAGCCATATCTGGTTTAAAAATCTTTCGCAATTTCCCTGCCTGCCGGCAGGACTGCGGGGCATATATTTTCAGTATATAATATTAAGTTTTATAAAAAAGTGGATAAGAGAAAAAACATTATTTCATCAGCTCATCAACTTCTTTTTTACCCGCTTCCAGCTCGCTTGTTTGCTCTTGGTCAAGTTTCAATAAAAGCGCTTGAAACTCCCCCACATGGGTTTTTTCCTCTTTGGCTATTTCGGCAAAAACTTTTTTAAGGGTTTCATTGCCGGTTATTGAAGCAAGCTGTTCATATAAACTCACAGCGTCAAGCTCGGCAATAATCCCGGTCCTTAAAATTTCCTTGTCCACGTCTTCTTTATTGATTTTATCCAAATTAAACGGAATTTGCGACATCATATTTTTGTTTTTATAAATAATAATAAAGATTTATTTCGACCATTTAGATTATGTTTATTATAGCAAATTTCAGTCTAAAAAATTGAAAATTTTTCCACCGGCTTGATTTTTATATTTTCCGATTATCAGGAGTCCAGAGATTATTCCACCAATCGGACGGATTTTCCTTGTAAATCGCGGCCCCGATTTTTTTCGCTGATTTTGATTTTAAACGCCCGAGCTGGACGTTTATTTTATCCTTCCCTTTTCCGTGAAGCCAGATTGCGGCTTCTTTATTCCCCTGCCACTCATATTCGCGGAGCAATAGAATTTGATCCAGCAAATCCGCGTCCTTTGCAAGAATCGCTTCTTTTGATTCCCGTTTTTCATATTCATCAATTAAAATTTTAAAATCATTGTGGGGTAAAGTTCCGAGCTGTTCCTTGTCTATTTCTTCTTCAAAAACTTTAACATATCTTTTATGCACATAGTTTTGATCTCCGCTTCTGACTTCGCCCATATCGTGCAGAAGGCACATCATAACTGTTTTATATAAATCCGCTTTTTCTTCTTTTGCCAAAAACCAGCCGATTATTGAAACTCTGTACGAATGGGACGCAATACTATCCGACATATCATCGGTAAGAAGCACTTGGCGGTGCATCCTAATCAGCTTTCTCATCGTTCCTATTTCAAACAGAAAACTTGCTATGCGCTTTTCTTCTTTCATATTTTAAACTATTATACATCGGTTATAAAAATAAAAAAATGGAAGGGATAAATCCTTCCATTTTGAAAACTAAAAATAAGGCAGTGCATGCTCATAACCCTTTTATGCAATATCTTGTTACCATAACCATTTCTTTATACCTTTTCGACATATGCCAGCCGATTTCTTTTTTTGTACCGTTATAAAATAATAAATAAAACCGCCTTCCCATTTCGGCATAATCGTTTTCTTTCATTTCTCTCCAGTTTTTCCGGCTATTAAAAAATGCGCATAATATAAAACATAAATCCGCTCCTTGTTTAAACGTCCAAGGATTTCCTTTTCTCATGCCTTCTTCCAGAAAATCAACGGCATAATAGCTTTTGAATTTCTGGACAACATTGTCGGAAACTATTTTTGAAACATACAGCGAGCATTTAAACAAATCGCTCGCTCCGCAAAGATTATTTTTCAAAAAAAATTCCATAATTTTCTTATTGAGCAAATTTTGGAAATCAATTTTCATCCGGAAAATTCCGTTCACTTCCTCCCCTGCTGATATTTCAGCCAAATGAACCGCGTCTTTTAACAGTATCGTCAGATTATTGCCGTATTCCTTGGTAATGTTATTTTTACCGGAGCGCTCAAGCGGAAAACGGATAAGATTGCCCATAATCGCACCTCCTTTATTTTTTAAATATTCTGCTTATATTTTATACCTGTCAAATATTTATGCAATAAAAAAACGCCTTAAAAATTTAAGGCGTTTTTTTATTGTTTTATCTGTATTTGCCTCCTCCGAATGATCTTGAGCTGAAATGCCTTGAGCGGCCGGCACCGGATGAAGCGCTGTCTTTGGCCGCGGTTTTGCCGCCGACAAATGTAAGCGCAGTTCCTTTTTTATCGGCTCTGCCGGTCCTGCCTATTCTATGGACATAATCTTCAAAAGTTTTTGGAATTTCAAAATTTATAACATGGCTTACTTCCGGAATATCCAGCCCTCTGGCGGCTACGTCCGTTGCCACGAGAATATTGATTTTATTTTCCTTAAACAATTTAAGCGCGAGCTGGCGTCCCGACTGGGTTTTATCGCCGTGTATTGAAACGGTTTTAAAACCGCGGGCATTAAGGTTGTTTGAAAGCCTTTCCACCCCCATTTTGGTTGTGCCAAAAATCAAAACTTTCTTGAAATTTTCTTTAATCAATAAATTATGCAAAACTTCGGTTTTATCCTCGGCCATCCCGACCCTTATGATATCCTGGTCAACATTGGATGATGTATCCCTGAGTTTTGTTTCAATTTTAATCGGATTTTTCAAAAAGCTTTGCGATAAAGTTTCAATTTCCCTTGACAATGTGGCTGAAAATAAAAGCACTTGTTTTTCTTGCGGCATTTTACCCAAGATTAACTTTATGTCATTAATAAAGCCCATATCCAACATCCTGTCGGCTTCGTCCAAAACAACATTCCTGCATTCGGCTAAACCGATATGCCCTCTTTCCATCAAGTCCTTGAGCCTGCCCGGAGTTCCGATTAAAACATTGCATCCGCGCCTTAATTGCATAATCTGTTCGCGCATACCTCCTCCTCCGACAATCGCGGCTGAATAAATACCCAGCCCCTTCGCAAAGTCCCTGAATTCGGCATTAATCTGGAGCGCCAGTTCCCTGGTCGGAGCCATTATTAAAACTTTTTCTTTTTTATTCTTAATAACTTTATCAATAAGCGGAATTAAAAATGCCGCTGTTTTACCGGTTCCGGTATCGGCCATTCCGATAATATCCTTGCCTTCCAAAATTTCAGCGATTGCTTTGTCCTGGATGGCGGTCGGTTTGACATATCCTTTTTCGGAAATGTTATTTTTTAATTGCTGATCAATCGCGTAGTCGCTAAATTCATGCGTTGGCGCGTATTCAACCGCTTTATTGTTCGCGGTAGCTTTATTGATGAATTTTGACTCATCTATTCTTGACCCGGTAAAACCGCGTCCTCTGCCCCCGCCGCGCCCAAAACCGCGCCCATATGCCGAGCTCCTGGACCCACTATTAAACCCGCTTCCGGGCCTTTTATTAAAATTGCCTCTCATCTCTCTAAAAAATAGTAATCTGAGATTACTATTTAAGAGATCGCTGTTTGGAGATCACTGAATACAAAATAATCTAAGAATGCTAAGTAGTTATTTAATTAAATTAAGCTTATACTAATTATTTGGCTTTGTCAAGCCCATCTCAATCTTTTATAAGTTCGGGGTAAATTTGTATAAGCGCCAATAAAAGGCTCAAAGCAAGCGGCCCCAGGATAAAACCCGTTGCTCCAAAAATAACCATACCCCCAAGCACGCTGAAAAGAACCAGCATCGGGTGGATTTTTACATCCCTCTCAATAAGCCGCGGCCTTAAAAAGACATCTACAAGCCCAACCAATAAGAAACACCATAGCGCGAATGCGATTGAACCCGCTACATTGCCGGAAAGCATCATTGAAATCATTCCCGGAATAATGACGATTGCGGTTCCTATGACCGGAATAAGCGATACGACAATAGCGATTGTTCCCCATAACACCGGGTTTTGCAAACCGAAAATAAAAAATCCGATCCCGACAAGAACGCCCTGTATGATTGCCACTATCAACGATCCTCTGATAGCCGAGCTCGCCATACTGTCAAGTTTATGAATTATTTTTTCCGTATGAGTTGCAGACAAAGGAATAACTCCGATAACCGCTTTTTTCAATCTTTCCGCATCCATAAGAAGATAATAAAAAGCCGACAAAGCCAAAAAAATAGTGATCGCTAAATTTGAAACTCTGGAAAAAATCGGGCCGAGGCTGGCAACAACTATTCCGAGAAGTTGTTTTGCGTATTGGCTTAAATCAATATGCAGCCACGGAATAAACTCGTTAAGCTTTCCGTGTAGAAATCCGATAACAGGGCCTGTATTGCCGGAAATAAAATCGGTATAAAGCGCCTGAGCTTCTTGGAAAATTTTAAATCCGAAAAATATCACGGGGATAATAATAATCGCCATCGCAAAAATAACCGTAATAAAAGCAGACAGCCCTTTTGGCATATGCTTTTGCAATAACATATAGACGGGATGGAATAAGATAGCAAGAGCGATCGCCAGGACTATGGCATCCAGATACGGAAAGAAAATAAACGCCACCAACCCGACGGCAAATGCAATGAGTAATATAAAAAATGGGATTTCAAATCGTTTGGAGTCCATTTTAAGGCAAGGTGCTTGTGGAGGTTGTGGCGGCTTTTGGCGTAGGCGTCGCGGTAACTCCCGTACTGGAAGCGCTGCCGGTGTTTATTGACCCATTTGGCATAATTTCACTTAACGGCGCCTGAGCGGTTGTTATGATAATTTTGCCTTTTAATGAAGTAACTGAAATTATTTGTCTCGCTAGGCCGCCAGGGGTTTGTTTAGTTGCCGGAAAAACAATTATATTTCCAGAAACTAAAGTATTTAATAATGAAGTTGAGGTTGCAAAAGTAATTACAGACTGATCAGGCGATATTGATAAAATTACCCGCAGCGTTTCCTGATCCAAAGTAATAACATTCGGATTTATTTGAGTGGATGTAGCAATCTCTTGTGTTGAAGTCGGAGCTACGGCTGGAATATTCGGGGTCGCCGGAATTTCAGCAACAGGCGCGGGAGTATTCGCAAATTTGAAATACGCGAAAGCCCCGCCTCCGATAACCAGAACCAAAACAACAGCCAATATTATATAAAGAAGTTTATTTGATTTTTTCGGCGCAATGTTATCGTTGCTTGAAATATTAATGGTTCCGAGCGTATTTCCCATACCAATTGACGGACCGGTCTGATTAGCCGGTTTTGCAGCCATTCCTGTGTTTAAAATTTGAGGCTGAGCCGTATTTGAACCTGAAAACGCCGGCTGTTGGGGCATTGCCGGTTTAATTGGCGGTTGTTGCGGAAAATTCGGTTTGGAAATATCCGAGGTTTGCATTATGCCCGGTTTTGGAGCGATTGGTTGCTGAGGCATTGCCGGCTTAGCTATGGATGGCTGCTGAAAAACGCCGAATTGAGAGCTTGGCTGCGCAGGGGCTGCCTTTTGCAAAGGAGCCGGCTGAGGCTGGCTGATTGACGGGCCTTTGACGATTTTTAATGCTTCGTCAATTTCACTCTGTGTTATTTTTTCCGTGAGAAGATAATCTTTTATTTGGGCTTCGGCTATTCCTCTCTGAAGCTGGCTTTTAATATAGTCCGCAAGCACTTGGGGGGTCATTTGTGGTGCCATTTTTATATTTGTTATTAATTTTATTTCATTATATCACAAATCTTGATATGGATTATGTGGATAGCAAAAGACCGCATAACTAAAATGATTTTATTTTGCGTGGCTATATATGCCAATGAGTTCGGCTTTGCCCAGAATATGCCCATCCATTGCTTTTTCCAATATAATTTTGTCTGTGCTAGAAGAAAGATTAAGAATAACGTCCAGCGCATACAGCTTGAAAAAATAGCGGTGAGCACCGGATGGCGGGCATGGGCCTGTGTATCCGGTTTTATTTGATCCGTTAATCCCTTCAACCGCGCCATAAG
>DAHWFZ010000098.1 GCA_027336345.1 Candidatus Wolfebacteria bacterium | reverse complement strand
ATAAACATTCCATAAGTTTCCTGCGGAGTCGCTCCGCCGAAAGTGTCGCTCTTCAATGCCTCCGCGTAGTCGTTTATCATCTTCAAATTCGCCTTAATGGACTTATCCGCCACATAAGAACTGTAATAATAACTGACAGCCGGATACCCGACCAAAACAACAAAAATTATTCCCAAAAATCCAAAAATAAATTTCCAATATCTCTTTTTGAATTTTTGCTGGTTATCGCTTTGGGTATTCGGTTGTAAATTTTGAAAATCCATTTTTTAATTTTATATCACCTCTGTCATTCTGACGTACTCCGTTTGTTAGAAGCAGGCTTCCTCCGCGTTAGCGTCAAGGATCTTGCCGGTGTCATTCTGACGTACCCGGAAGAATCCAGTTCCTTCGCAAGCTCAGGATGACGGAATACTCTGCTCAGGATGACAGACATAATGCGTCATTGCGAGGTACTCCGCGGCAATCTTACTTCCCGTCATTCTGACGTACTCGGAAGAATCTGTGTTTAATGAGGCGCTTAATACTATATGAAAAAACCGGATTCCAGCAAACAAGGAATATCAAGGTGCCCTATTAATATAAATATAAAAGGAAGTAGAAATTTCCACTCCCTCACAAAGCTTAATACAAGTATAAAACATCGGGATTAGGCGAAAAAGTGTACAACTCCATATGATTTTTTGCGATCGCAAAAAATCATATCATCAAATTTTCTATTGCCATAAGCAACTCCCCATCAGGGTCTCCGCAAAAAATCATATAAACAAAAAAACGCTGCCCGCCTAACGCAATATTAAATTCTTTTTACCGCTGTTAATTATAGTTATTTGCGCAGTTTACAATCTTGTTTACAATTAAAAAACGTAGTTGACAATTGATTAATTATCCCCTAAACTGCATTACTATGAACATTAGAGAAAAAACCCTAAATTTCATCGGTCAAAAAAAGGAAGTCCGGTCTGCGGATATCGCGGCTTTTTTGGATGTTTCCAGGCAATATGTTTCCAGACTGCTAAAAATAATGGTCAATGCGGGCGAAGTAATTAAAGCAGGCTCAACGAGAAATGCTCGATACGCACTGCCGCAATTTGCCGACACTCTTGGCATAGCGCGGATTAAACAGCGGCTAATAAATAAAAATTTAAAAGAGCACGAGGCACTGGAAAACTTTTTGGCTGCATTTCCGGCATATCGGGTTGCGCCGGAGCACATACAAAGCATCTTACGATATGCTTTTTCAGAAATGCTTAACAACGCCATTGAGCATTCGCAATCAGATACTATTGAAATTGAAATGATTGATACTGGTAAATCCATCAGTTTCATTGTCAACGACCAAGGAGTCGGCGTATTCCGCAATGTTATGAAAAAACGCGGATTAAAATCAGAATTTGAAGCAATGCAAGATATCTTAAAAGGAAAAACCACAACTGCGCCTCAAGCACATTCAGGAGAAGGTATTTTTTTCACATCTAAAGCAGCTGATAGGTTTGTTTTGGAAAGTTTTAACCGCAAAATGATTGTTGATAACTTAATTCATGATATATTTTTTGAAGAATATAAACCAAGCAAAAACGGCACAAGAGTCATTTTTTCTATCGCTAAAAACACAGAACGCCATTTAATCAATGTTTTCAAAAAGTTCCAATCAAGCCCGGAAGAAAATGCTTTTGACCGCACAGAAGTTCATGTTCGATTATTTACAATGGGGACTGTCTATGTTTCTCGATCACAAGCGCGCCGCATTTTAACAGGATTAGAAAAGTTTAAGTCTGTAATCCTTGATTTCGACCGGGTTCCATCGGTGGGGCAAGCATTCGCCGATGAAGTATTCCGCGTATTTAAAATTAAGTATCCTAAAATCATAATCACCCCGGTGCATATGAACAAAGCGGTCACGTTTATGATCGGAAGAGTTGAAAAAATGTAATTATCTTAAATTACGCCCCCGTCCGCTTATAATCTTGCGGTCTGTCAGCAGGCAGATTACCGAAGAACCCCGCTAAAATCTAACCGGATAATATTACCGCATTACCCGCCTCGCTGCCGCATAAATTTAGCGAATCCAGTTAAGATTAAGGCGATATGCGGCCGATAAACTCAAAATGGCAAATAGCATAAATTTAAAAATTTTGTAATTGGAAATAATTACTTAAAAAATCAACTAGGCGCTGAAATTAATCGTTCCTTTTTCCTTAACAATAAAAATATGCAGGCGGGATAGCAACTCCAATTCATTTAACGAACCGATAAATTCTTCCGGCAGCTTAGTCTCCCCTACCCAGACGCTTCTTTGCAACATTTCAAAGCCCAAATTTACCAGACTTTGCCTCAGCCAATCCCTCTTCCGCTTATCCGCTTCCGGAATATCAAAAACAATCACTTTAAACTCTCCCTTTTTCAGCTGATTGCAATATAAAAACGGCTTTTGAGAAATATTCTGGGCCCTTATGATATTAAGGCGATCTTCGCCTACGGGCGTTATTGCCCAAACGCCCTCTTTTTTATCGCTTTTATTTTCCACCAGCCCTTTCTTTTTCAGATAATAAAGAAGGTTGGACAATTTTTGGAGCTCTTTCTTTTTATATCGTCCGGCATTTTCCAAAACAGCAGGCTGCCACACATTAATATTTTTCGCTTTCTGCTTATTGTATTTGTATGCGTAGTAATGATCGGAAAAAATAGTGCTCGTAGATGCCGAGCCTATAATCTTCAGAACTTCCAGGATATGTTTTGTGAGCATTAAATATAATTATAATAAATGTCAAATCCTGCCACAACTGCATAACTTCATATGATTTTTTGCGATCGCAAAATACTGGAGGAACAAGCGCAAAAAATCATATGAGCACCACCAACAAGTTGCAAAATTCGGCAATACCTTTAAAATATTGCCGAATTTTGCAAATTACTACGCTCTTTGAATTACGAAATTATTAAATTGTATCAAGTCTGTTATTCCGAGCCGGACGACCAAGTGCCGCCTAAGCTCTCGCCTTGCCGAAGCCTTCGGCGAAGCGCAGGTTAGCGAGTGACGCGG
>DAHWFZ010000068.1 GCA_027336345.1 Candidatus Wolfebacteria bacterium | reverse complement strand
TCGGCGAATTCTATTTCTCCGCCGGTCGGGATGCCGCGGCCCAAGCGGGAGAATTTATCGGCAAAGCCTTCAAGCTCCTTTCTGATTACCATTGCATTTAAGTCCCCGTAAGTTGTCGGGTTAGTGGCAATAATAATTTCTTGTGCAATGCCATGAGATTCTTCGCTTTGGGGCTCAGAATGACTAATAGGAAGTTTTTTAATATAATTTTTTAATACATTAAGGCGTAGTTTGTGGCTGGCATCCAAGATTCCGTTTTTGGTAAGTTCGCCCAAAATCAGATATCTGCCCGCGAATTTTTTAGTCCTTTCAATGGAGGTTAAATCCGTTTCTTTTTCAACTACCATAACCAGATCTTTTTTACGGTTTTCATCGCGGCAGATATTGCATAAATTATCCGGATTGGAATGGATAAAAAAACAGTTGGAACAAATTTTTATGGTTTCCAAATCAGCGATTGCTTTTGACGCCTCTTTCAGCTTGTTTTTACCGCCGGAAATCAGGTAAAAAGCCAGCCGGGTTGCTTGGCGCGGGCCGATTGACGGAAGTTTGGAAAAAATGTTTATGAAATTTTTAATAGGTTCGGGAAACATAATTATTGGTTAATTCTATTTAAAAAGTTCAGCGCTTGCAACATAGTAATTTTAGTATTTTGTCATTGTGAGCTATAGCGTGGCAATATTAGTAAATAAACTAAATTAGATTGCTTCGTGCCTCGCAATGACATGCTGTAAATTATCGGTCAATACTAATGCAATATTATTGACCTTATTTTAGGTTTCTGTTAGTATTTTTACTTCGCAACTTAATAATTTAATAAATCTATGAAAGGAAGGGGAGGCTGCTAATGAGAGAAAAAGGATGGTATCTGTTTTTTGATTATAAAGATCCGCTTAGGGATCCGAGGGATCGGATTGTGAAAGAAAGAATAAAGCTTGATGCTGAGACTGAGGCGGAGGCGGACAAAAAGGCTGACGGAGAGATAAGGGAAATCAAGAAACAGATTCGTCAAGGGATAGGTAAATATGCAAAAAAAGTTCATGGCGATATCTACGGTATCCGCAATGTATTTATTGTATTTATGAAACCAAAAGAATAGCAGTGTATATTTTAAAAGGCTGCCAGTGAAAACTGGCAGCTTTTCTTTTTTATCTATTTTTTTATTTAGGCTTCGGAGTGCGAATATTCTGTTTCGGTATGTACCGTATCAATTTCAACAAAGGAAACTTTCTCCGGATCAAATTTCAGATCAACATCTCCCAACGGGCCGTTTCTGTGTTTGCCGACAATAATTTGAGCGGAGTTTACTTCTTCAATTGACGGATTTATTTTGTCTTTGTCCGGCCTGTAAATAAACATAACAACATCGGCGTCTTGTTCCCATGATCCGGTTTCACGAAGGTCCGAAAGTTTCGGCCTTTTGATTTCTCTGGCGTCAACAGCCCTGTTTAGCTGGGAAAGCGCCAAGACAGGAACGTTCAGTTCCCTTGCCAGCGCTTTTAAGCCATGGCTGATTTCAGTAAACTGCTGCACGGTATTTTCCGAATGCCTTAGCGGAGTTATAAGCTGGACATAATCAATAATAATCATTTCCAAAGCCTGTTCCATCTGGAGCCTTCTTGCCATTGAGCGGATTTGCAGGATATTCATTGACGGGGTGTCGTCTATGAATATTTTCATATTTGAAAGCCTGTCCAAGGCAGCTTGGATCATCTGAAAGTCCATATCATCGGTGAGGCGGCCAGTTCTTAACCGCCACAGCGATACTTTGGCCTCGGTTGAAATCAATCTGTCGGTAATTTGTTCTTTGGACATTTCAAGGGAAAATAAAGCGATGGAATGGCCGGCTTTTGCCGCGCTTCTTGCCATATCCAAAACCAGCGCGGTTTTACCCATTGAAGGCCTTGCTCCCAATATTATGAGATCTGATTTTTGGAATCCTGATAGCATATTATCCAGTCCCTTAAAGCCGGTAGTTACGCCGGTGATGCCGTCTTTTTTCTCTTGAGCTTTTAAAATGCGTTCCCATGCCGGAGTGAGGAGATCTTTGAGAAAAATAAAAAAATAATTCCTTACTTTTTGTCCGATGGAAAATATTTTCTGTTCTATCTGGTCCAAAAGGAATTCCGGATTTTCCTGGCTGTTGAATACCTGTTCAAAAATATCTCCGGACGTTGAAACAAGATCCCGCAAAACTTTTTTCTCGCGGATTATTTGCGCGTAATGGGTTATGTGCGTGGCAGAGGGGACGAAGTTTATAAGTTCGGTCAAATAGGCGGATCCGCCTATGTCCGATAACTGGTTTCTGTCTTTTAACTTTGCCGAGACGGTCAGAATATCAACCGGCTGGTTTTTTTCATACAATTCCAAAACCACGGAATATATTTTTTGATGTTCGGCGTTATAGAAATCTTCCTCGTTGATAATATCGGCGATTTTAATGATGGCGTTCTTGTCCAGCATTAAAGATCCAATGACGGATTTTTCCGCTTCAAGATCATGCGGCGGAACTTTGAAATTTTTATCGTTTTGCATATTTTTATTTTGTCGGCGTCATCCTGAGCCCAACGAAGGATCTCCTT
>DAHWFZ010000046.1 GCA_027336345.1 Candidatus Wolfebacteria bacterium | reverse complement strand
AATTCGCCTTTGCCAAATTGGCGGTTGAAACAGAACCGCCGATACCTACCGCCAAAGCTGCCGCAACGACTATAATAATAAATTTTTTATTCATAGAGTATTCGCTAATATACAAATCTAAAACAAATATGCAAATAAATTATTCGTATATTATTCTAAAATTCGTATATTTGTGATTACTTTAATATTACAATTTCCCTTAATAAAATGGTGCTATTTACCCTATTTTAGCGTTTTAAACAAAATTTTCAATCTTGACACATTTAATAATATTTGCAATTCTAAAAACAGACTTATTTAAAATATCAAGGAGGGATAAGATGAGTATACTAGTGGCTCTGGAAGGAAAAACAATTGAAGCGGATTCCAAATGCGCGAATTGTAAGCGCATAAGGACGGACAATAACAAATGGGTTGAGCTGCACAGGAAATTAACGGAGGGAGAACAAAACGCGCTTCCAACAACAATTTGCACAACCTGCCGGCCACCCGCCCGAAAAGACTGATCTCTGTTTATTATTCCTTATTCGCCAAGACCAAAAATCTTGGCGATTTTTTTATAAAAAAAGCGGGCCGCGTTAAAATTAACCGGCCCGCCAAAACATTTTTTACCTTGGAAGAGCATTATGTCGGGAGGCATTCATATTCCGCAAAAAATCGCGGATATAAGTCCCAGCCTAAAATCCCCTGCACAACAACGCTATCCACGGTTCCGTCGGAGTTTGCAACTTCGCTAATCCGCTTTATCATTTGGAATTTTTCGGGTTTCGGACCGGAAATTTCCAAAAATTTTACTACGTCCTTCAGCAATACGCCCATGCTCTCCTCCCTTCATTTCAAGCAGTTCAATCATTCCATTCTCAATCGCCCATTCTCTTAGAGTCGGATTGTCCTTGTGCCGCGGACAAATCCCGAAATCAGCGATGCCGATGCGGGACGGATTGACGCTTTTCATATTCAGCAGCAAATCAACGTCACCCGCGTAAAAATCCACGGCAGCCTTCCAATCGCTTGTATTTTTTATCTCTACCTTAAACCACACAATATCCAGAAAAAAAGGCACCCAGGATGTCGGCATAAGCCCTCCTTCCAAAATAATTTCTAAGATGCTGAAATAAAAGTACACCTTAATAATTTTTCAGTCAATCAAACTTGGGACAAAAACTGTTTTTTATAAAAAATGGTAATTTTATGCTATCTTATCAGTATTTTAGCGCTGTTCGGAAACCATATTTCAGCTCGTCATTGCGATCGGAACACGCAATCTCGCTTTTCGCCATTGCAAGCGCAGCGCGGCAATCTCGGTAAGTACACTAAATTAGATTGCTTTGTCGTTCCTCCTCGCAATGACTGAGAAATGCCCTGTTCCCGAACAACGCTAATTTTTTTACCTTTTTCCTTTATACTTTCCCCTTTATACTATTTTTACTCCATCCCGATTTTCATATACCAATCCGCCCCGGAAGGCGCGGGAACGTTAAAATACGAGTCCGAGCTTTCAGCCGCCCCGAAACATCCCCGTCCAAAACAATTTCCGGAAGCCCCGTTTGAATAATAATCTCCGGTGCCGATGGCATTTACCCAAAAATTCGCGTCATAGCCTCTGTTATCGCCATACCCCGAAACATCCAGCATCAGCCAATACTTTTTTCCGGATATTAAAGAAACCGGACTGTTGAAAGAAAAGGTGACGTCGGAATTTTTATCCGGATTTACCAGGTTATGTATGATGCTTTCCCCTAAACTATTTTCCCCCGGAGCGCCGTTATTATCGGCGAAAACTCTGATTCTCAAATCGGCATTATAGCTGTAATTGGGATTATTCGCCTGCCAGACCCTTAAAACCGCTTTGTTAAATTGAAAATCGGAATCCGGAACAATGCTTTGCACACTTGCAACATCTCCCGCATCCGGATAATTGACATTTCTGGTCCCGAAATTATTGCTCCACCCGCCGGCA
>DAHWFZ010000020.1 GCA_027336345.1 Candidatus Wolfebacteria bacterium | reverse complement strand
CCAGTTTTTTATAATCCCTTTCCAAATCAACGGCATAAAAAGGAATTCCCAAAAATTCCGCCACCCTTCTGGCATCCGCGGCATCTTTCTCCTGGCAGCCATCAATATTATAGCCCCTTATAAACATTCCAATGACGTCGTATTTACCGCTTTTTTTCAGCAAAAAAGCGGCGACGGAACTATCCACGCCTCCCGACATCATTACAAAAACTTTTTTCTTTCTTTGCGGCATACCCCGTAGTAGAACTGCGATTGTTATTTATAATTTAACTATATTATAGATAATCCAAACAATTCTTTAAATAAAACTATGCCTCTGCAGCAATAACGATAAATAATGTTAAAATATCGCAGTCTCACTACGGGGCATATTATTACAAACAAAAGTATACCCCAAAAACCGGATTAGTCAAAAATTTACGCTTTATAAATATTATTTAAATCCTCAACAGCCCCAATCTTAGAATATTAATAAGCTTATCGCCAAATAATAACACTACTGATGCCGCCAAAATAAACGGCCATCCCAGCGTAGTATAAAATTCTTTTAAAAATACGCGCCGGAAAATTGAAACCAAAACCACAAAAACAAACGCAAGCGGAATAAAAAGAGTCACATTCGGCCATCCGGCAATCAAAGCCAGCACAAAACCCAGCTCAACTTCCCCTGTTTCAAAAAATCGCTCCCTGTATTTTTTAAGAAAAACCAAAAATAAATAAAATATAGAAGCGGCAGAAATAGAAATTAAAACATCAATCCAAAACCTGCCGCAGGAATAAAATAAAAAAAATCCGTGGTTGCCAACAAGAACTTTTGCCGGCAGCAGCGTTGAACAAATATTTTCCTTCAATCCGGCTATTGAAGAAATTATTTGTTTAAGGGAAGAACTGACGAATATTTTTGTAAATTGGCTTGAAGACCAGACATAATATTGGGCAATCATTAAAAAAATTGCATAAACAATTTTAAATAATGCAGAGCTTATTGCGATGCGATTATAGAATTTTTTTATTTTTTGATCTTTACCGAATTTTCCGCGATAAACATATAAAACAACAGCAGTTAAAAAAACCGCCGCTGTAAAAATTTTCGGCAACCATATCAAAAACGGACCGATTAAAAAATCAATAAAATTCATTTTATTTATTCCAAAACCGACAGTTTAACATCACCCTCCTTCGCCTTCATACCTTCAACAGGTATAGTAAAAAAGAAAGTCGCGCCCTTGCCTTCATCCGATTCAAACCAAATTTTACCGCCCCAATCCTCAACCAAGTATTTAACCAAAGAAAGTCCCAAACCGGAACCTTCGGGAACGGTTCTTAGGGCATTCTGGGCGCGGAAAAACTTTTCAAAAATTCTATCCTTTTGATCAACGGGAATGCCGATCCCATTATCTTTTACCGAATACTCGACATACCCGTTTTTTTCAACAATGGAAATTAAAATTAAACTTTTCTCTGGAGAATAGCGTGACGCATTGGAAATCAAATTCTGCGCAACTTGCCAGATTATTTCTTTATCAATCGGAATAAGGGGAAACTTTTCCGGCTCCACGCTTATTTTCACATTTTGGAATTTTGAATCCAAATTGACCTTTAAAGATGAGACAACATCATCGGTAAAATCTTTCAAATTAACGGGCGCGGGCTCAACCTTAACCCGTCCGGCTTCAACTCTGGCAATCTGTAATAATAAATTAACCAATTCAATCATCCTGTCGGTCGCTTCATAAATTTTTTCTACGAAGTGTTTTTGTTCGTCTCCCAGCGGACCGGCGTCTCCTCCGATGAGCATTTCCGAAGCCCAGCGAAGCGAAGTAAGCGGAGTTCTTAGCTGATGGGACGCGATTGAAATGAAACTTGATTTGGATTCGTCAAGAGCTTTTTGATCGGTGATATCGCGAAAAACCAAAACAGCCCCTATAACCCCCTCATCTCCCAAAAGTGGAGTTGAAATAAACGAAACCGGAAATTTTTTTCCGGAGGAAACTTTATAATAAAAATTATCCTTTAGATCGGCAATTAAAGCTCCCTGTCCGCTTAAAACTTTTTCCAATAATCGTTCTTCATCAGAAATCGCCCGGTCATTTTTCAAAATTAAAATTATTTTTCTTATGTCATTTCCCACAATATCTTTCTCAGCCAATCCGATGCTTTTTACTGCCGCTTTATTTATCAGAATAATCTTATAATTTTTATCGATAACCAAAAGGCTTTCACCCATTGAAGAAATAATGGCTTCCGACCTGTCTTTTTCTTCTCTTAAATTTTTTTCAGATTCTTTTATGTCTTCAAGGATATTCAACAAAGCGGTCTGAGCCTTGGTTATTTCTTCCAAATTATTTTTATGCTCGTTTTCCTTGGCCTTTTCCTCCGTTATATCCCTTGATAAAAACAAAACATAATTCGTCTCCCCTTTGCTATCTTTTACCGGAACCAGCGTGGAAGCGCACCACGTTCCCCGGGAAGTGCCTTGAATATGCTTCATTTCAAAGCTGCCGGGAATTCCCTTTAGCGCATCATTCATTTTTTCCCGGACCAGCGGCCTGTATTCTTTTTCAATACACTCCATATAATCCCACTTTTTTATCTCTTCGTCGGTTTTATTTTCCAAAAAATGCTTTTTTCGGCCGTTATTATTTACCATAATTAACCTGCCCTTATTATCAAATAATTTTACGGAAAATGGCATTTCTTCAAAAATCGCGCTCATCAAGCTATAATCTTTGCCGCCCGCTTCTTTTTCATTTTTAGAATTATTATTGCCAAAAATCATTTTATTAAAAAAATAAATAATACTTTCGTATTATTTATTTTAACCTATTATACCTTCAATTCCAATTCCGCCGGCCGATCAACTTTTCCCCACTCTTTCCGCATATGCCCCTGTTGTAGTATTGATCCTTATGATATCTCCTTCATTTACAAAAAGCGGGACAGACACTTTTGCTCCCGATTCGATAATAGCGGTTTTTGTCCCGCCTGAAGCCGTATTGCCTTTTACTCCGGGAGGCGTCTCAATAACTTTATAATCGACTTTCACCGGAAGCTCTATTCCAAAAACCTCTCCTTCAAATTTCATTGCGATTACATCCAAATTTGACTTCAAATAATTTTTTGATTCGCCTAAAATACCTTCTTCAAATTTAATCCTGTTTTTGGGGTTATTGATTTCAGTAAACCAATATTCCCCCCTGTGATTGTATAAAAATTTAACGCCGATTTTTTCTATTTCCCCTTCCTCGAATTCCTCATTTGACTTGTAATTGCGCTCCAAATTCTGACCGGTTTTGATATTCTTTATGCGCAAAGTAACGGTAGCTCCTCCCCGTCCGATGTGCTGGTGCTTGACCGAAAGAACGGAAAACGGAGTTCCTTCAATAATTATTATATTCGTATTCTTTAAATCATTTATTGAGATCATAGTTATAAAAATAACCGTAAAAAATGTTTGAGTCAACCCCGCCACGCGCGGCAATGTTTGAAAACAAGCCATTCTGTAACGGGGTCAATCCCATATATAATCTTAAAATATTGCACCGGTAAAACAAAAGTTTTAGCCGCCTTATTTTTTCTCTCCTTCGTTTTTGGCGCGGCTCAGAGATTCCTCAATTGTTCTTCTTAAATCGTCAATATTTATATTCTTCTTATCGTATTTTGGAGGCTCTTTTCTTGCAACTTGCCTGATGGGCTGTTCCAGCATTTGTTTCAGCGGCTGTTCGTCGCGGCGCATTGTTTTTTCATGGATAACATCCTTGCTCGTAGTTGCCCTGTCTTTGGCCATTTTTTCCTCAACAACATCAATGGGAAGAGTGTATTTTCTTCTGGAGTTTTCAATAATCACATCCCTTAACGACTCCCCTTGCATTTTTATCGGGGGCAAAGCTTTGGCTGAAAAAGGCCGCGAAGAAACTCCGTCAATCATCAATCTGAGATATATGTGATAATTCGGCAAATTTACCAGATCTTCTCCGGTAAAAGTCGGCGCGAATTGACGTTCCAAAAATTCCCCGTCCTCGGCTCCAACACGGAAGCATATTGTCGTCCCGACGTTTCCGAAAACCGCGGCCCTCACCTTCTCATCCAGCTGTTCAATATATTGATGGGCCATAATCAAATTCAGCCGATACTTCCTGGCTTCGGACAAAATATTCGCGAATGATTCCGTTGAAAAATTCTGGAACTCGTCGACATAAAGATAAAAATCCCTGCGTTCATCCATCGGGATATCCACGCGGCTCATAGCCGCTATTTGAAGTTTGCTGATGAGCATTCCTCCGAGCAACGCCGAATTATCTTCTCCCATTTGCCCTTTGGATAAATTTGCTATTAAAATTTTCCCGCTGTCCATAATATCGCGCATATTCATTGTTGAGCGCGGCTGCCCGATAATATTCCTTATCAAAGGGTTGGAAACAAATTGCCCCACTTTGTTTTGTATGGCGGACACGGCCTCGGTTGAAAGCCTCTCGGTATACTTGGCGAATTCATTGGTCCAGTAAGCCTTAATCACGTGGTCATGCAATCCGTCGACAATTCTGTTTCTGTAATCCTTGTCTGAAAACATCCTCATAACATCAAGCAAGGTTGAGTTGGGGTATTCCAAAAGAGCCAGCAGAGTGTTATTCAAAATATATTCCATTCTCGCGGACCAGGCGTCAACCCAGATTTTTTTAAAAACTCCCATTACCGAAGAAGCCACAAGGTGGCGAAAATCGCTGTTAACCTGTTCCAACGGGTTAAAAGCAATCGGAAATTTCATATCCGCCGGATTAAAATAAATCACATCGTCAATCCTGTTTTCAGGAATAAAATCAAGCACTTTTTCCGCAAGCTCTCCGTGCGGATCTATAATCGCCAATCCCTTGCCCATTCTGATATCATTAATCGCCAAATTTTCCAGAAGAGTTGATTTTCCGGTTCCGGTCTGCCCAATAATATACATATGGCGCCTACGGTCATCCGGCTTGATGCCGAACCGCACGTCCTGATTCCTAAAATTTGTTTGCCCAAAAATATTTATATCACTCATAAAAGCATTAAACCATTAAAGCACTAAAACATCAAAATAATTCCCGAATTCCTTTGTTTTTATGTTCTTGTGCTCTCGTGTTTTCATTATCCGATAGGCAATTCCGCCGGCGGTTCGGCTTTCTTAGCCCCTAATCTTCTCATCTTCGGAGCCTCCACTCCGGTGCTCGGTATATGGTACAAAGTCGCCAATTCCTCCACTGAATATATTGAGGCTTTCGGAATCATCATCCTGTACTTATACATATCATAAATCTTTCTCTTCATCCCGTATTCAACCTTTTTTTTATAAGAAGTGAAAATATTGGCAATCCACCCGCTCTTGGTTGTGGTCACGTCGCTGTTGGGCTTCAAGGCATTTAAATTTTCCGTATTAAATTGTTTGAACGCGCCGCCGACCGCTGAAATATTTTGCCTTGTAAAAGCGTCTTTTTTGTCTATGTAAACGAACCTTATTATTGTTTCAAATGCCAATTGTGAAATTTTATTTTCAACCGCTTTAATGATATCTTTTTCGCCGGACGAAAGCTGCGGTTCTCTTTTTGCGTCTTCTTTTTTCTCGACGCCCCAAACCGGATGTTCCGCGGGAGCCATAAAGAATTTATCAATAAACGAATATAATTCCGCGCCCACTCCGCCCTTGGCCGCTTTTTTGTCCCGCCCCAGCATTTTATCGATTATCTCCTGCCCTTTCTTTTTATAATTGCCAATGGCAGGCTCGGTTGATTTCATTAAAAATTGAAGCCAAATTGTTTCATCGGTTTTCAGTTTTGACATCACTTCGGCGATTATTGAAAGCGGGTCTATTCTCCTTTCTTCCTCCTTGTCTTCAAAATATAAATAAGTTTTTAGCGGATACGGATCGTCCTTTGCCAAAATATAATCCGTGCCCCATAAATCATAAACATCATTCGGCAAAACAGACGGATAACCGGGGACATAATCTTCAACTTCATTTATTTCCGCTGACGAATATTGCGAAAAAATAGCCGACTCAACCAAATTTTTATAGTCAACGGGAGTTCTTATAAAAAAATGTATCCCGCCGCTGTGCCCGACCATTTCAAATGAAAGCCATGGCGCGACTTTCCCTTTCACGTGTTTGTCATAACCGGTTATTTCCTTGGTATAAATCGCGTGCACCGACGCAAAAATCTGCTCCATTGCTTTAGGAGTTTTTAAATTCTCTTTCGGTATTCTTATTTCAAACATCACCCATTTTATATTTTTAATGAATTTATCCCTGAGATAATTCAATCTCAGATCCCATGCTATAAAAAACAAAATAAGCGGCAAAACAAACCACCAAACATAGCTTAAAACATTCCAAATGCTATCCAATAGACCGTTTATTATATAGATTATTTCAGACATTATGTTAATTTTAAGACTAAAACCTAAAAATGTAAAACAAAACCGGCTTAAAAGCCGGTTTTGTTTTACATTTTATTTTATAAATTTAAGTGTATTTAAAATATTACTTAATTCTTTTTGATCAATATTATCAAATCCAAAACTAAACCACATATTGTTTTTAATTACAAGATAAGTATAGCTTGGCGGCATGCTTTCACCTAAATAAATATTTAACCCATCAATTGTTTTACCAAAAACTTCAAATTTAGAAAAATCTTGCTTAGAGCCAGGTAACACATCAATTCTAAAAATTGCATTAATATTCTGCGGTTTTAAAATAATGGTATCGCTATCACTTTCTAAAACATAACTTTGAGGATATTTAAATTCAAATCCATATTTACTGCTATTATAAGTTTTCCAATCCTTCGTTTCATCAATATGCTGTTCTTGCGCTGTTTGAACTTTTGGTTGTATTGACTCATTTTTTCCTTTTTTCATAAAATAAGTTACTCCTCCTGCAACAACCAAAATACCAGCTAAAATTAATATAGCTGGTATTATTGAAAATCCTTTTTTATTATTAATTATCTTTCCTTTCCTCATTAAAAATTGAAAATTGAAAATTAGAAATTCAGCTTTATGCTGTGTGGTACCTTCCATCTGACAGCTTTTTAAAATGTTTCTTGTTCTGGAGATTAAGAAGTATGGTATTTTCCTTTAAAAATCTTTGCTGACTCACCAACTCAAGAATCTGCTGCGGATGCAAAGGGCCGTTTTCTTTCAAAACTTTCTGGATTACTTCTTTGGCGGTGCCGGGAGCATACCCGTGTTCTTTCAAAGCGTAAATTCCCCTCCCGACCAAAACGAATTTTGAATCTTTTATAAGCTCGTTATGTATTGTCTGGGCATATACCTGCTTTTTGCTGAAACCGACTTTATTTATCATATCGGCGATCTCTTTAAAGTGCAAAGGCTTGCCGTGTTTTTTCAAAACCAAATACGCTTTTGCCCTTGCGGTCTTGGGAGTGATTTCTTCCCAATGCGACAAACCGAAATCATTATACGGATTCATTCCGAATTTCTTTGAAACTGCCAAATAATTTGTGGCAAATAATTCTTTTATGCCGGAAGCTTTCGTAAGCTGCCCCAAAAGTTCGCTGAATTTATTTTTGGAAACCAAATCTTCTTTCTTCGCGGCAAAAAATTTTGAAGCTTTTGAGATAAAGCTGTCCGCTTTTTTAAATGTATCCTTGTCCGAATACCAAAAACTGTAAAAATTATCGTCATCAACATAATATAGCGGTTTCTTTGCTACCGCAAACATAAATCTGGTTTCACTGTTGCTCAGCGTATTATCATCCCACAAAGTTTTTAATTCATTCACAAATGCGCCTTCTTCTTTGATGCCTCCGATTGTTTCAAGATGTTTTATGGCTTTTTCCACAAACTTTACACCTTCGCTTTCGGCGAATTTGGCGGCGACAAATTTCAAGCCCTCGGCTTCAATCTGCCTTACGCGCTCTCTTGTTATTTCGTATCTGTCTCCCAATTCCTGCAGAGTCTTTTTTTGGTTATCAACCAAGCCGAATCTTTCTTCCAAAAATTCTTTTTGGCGCGGGTTTAAATCGCTTATTAAATTGGCTATAAGTTTTTTTGTGTTCATAATCGGAATCAAATCATTAAAGCTTGAAAACATTAAAATAAAATTTCAGCTCCTCTGTTTTTATGATTTTATGTATTTCTTATTTTAATAAGCTTACACAATTCTTGACAGCTTGTCAATACCGTCGCCCCGTGGATAAGTCGCCATAATTTTACTTTCCTGATTTTCCAAATTTATTCGCAATCACAAGCGCCGGACTGGCCACAAAAATTGACGAATAAGTGCCCACCGCGATACCCACTAAAATTGTCAAAATAAAGTATTTAAGAGATGCCGGGCCGAAGAAAAACATCGCCAAAAGAACCAGAAACACCGTCAAGGAAGTGTTGATTGAGCGCGCCAGCGTTTGATTTATGCTTTTATTCACTATTTCCGCAAAATTTGAGCCGGTTTTTGAAGTCATAAGATTTTCCCTGATCCTGTCAAAAACAACGATTGTATCATGAACCGAAAATCCCATAACAACCAAAAGCGCGACTATGGAATTTATGTCGATTTCCGTCCCAAGCCTCCACCCCAACACCGCTAAAAGGCCGGCCGGGATGATGACATCGTGAAAAAGCGTTATCAATGTGACTGTTCCGTATTTCCATGACGTGACCGGATATGAGACCTTCCGAAACGCATAAGCCACGAATAATGAAATACCCAGAAGAACCAAGACTATGGCCCAAACGGCATTTTGTTTCAACTCGGCTCCGATTGACGGGCCGACTGATTCAAATTGCGATTCTTCAATCCCGCTGAAATTGGATTTTAACGCCGTCAAATATGCCTGATGGTTATTTTCGGAAATACTGTCAATGTGCACCAAATAATCGTTGTTTTCTCCCGGGAAAATTACAACGTTTTTAATCCCAAGTTTAGTTTCAAAAAAAGATTTCAAGCTGTCGGTTGTCTGCTGTTGATTATCGGACTGCAATTTTAATTGCCACAAAGCTCCTCCTTTGAAATCAATCCCGGGCTTGAGGCCGAGAACAACAATCGCAAAAATGCTCGCGACAACCAAAACTATGGAAATTGATAAAAATATTTTGCTTTTTCCTATTATGTTCATAATTAACAATAAAACATTAACCCATTAAAACAAAGCTGATCATAAATACTTTTGTTTTTATGTTTTTATGTTCTTGTGATTTCATTATTTTCTTACAAATGCCCTTAACAACAATCTTGTCACGGTAATTGCCGAAAACATACTTACCAAAACTCCGATCAATAATGTCAACGCAAATCCCCTGACAAAGCTTGAAGTGAAATAATAAAGGATCACGGAAGTGATTATCGTTGAGATATTTGAGTCCCTGATTGAAGGCCATGCGCGCCTAAATCCCTCCTCTATGGCGGCAGCTTTGGAAAGGCCTTTTTTAAGCTCTTCTTTTGTCCTTTCAAAAATCAAAACATTCGCATCAACTGCCATGCCGATTGACAATATATAACCGGCAATGCCTGCCAAGCTTAACGTGATGAATGATTTGAATATGGCCAATGTCAGCGCGACATAAATTATCAAAGCGGCGGCTGAAAAAATACCGAACTTCCTGTAATAGCCGAACATAAAAAGAATAACCGCCAATGTTCCCAGGATGCCGGCATAAATCGCCTTTCTTAAAGACTCCTGTCCCAAGCTGGCGCCGATGGTCTGCTGGCTGACCAGCTTTATCGGAGCCGGAAGAGCGCCGGCGTTAAATCTCTGCACCAATAAATTTGCTTCATCAACGGTAAACTTACCCGTAATCTGCGCCTTGCCTCCGGAAATTTTTTCAGTCACGGTCGGGGCTTCAACCAAATTATTATCCAAGAAAATCGCAATCGGCTTGCCGACATTCTGGCCTGTCATATCTTCAAAAATTTTCGCTCCATCGCTGTTGAACTCAAGGCTTATATAAGGAGCTCCGGTATTGGGATCAAAATCAACTCTGGCTCCGGTAATGTATCTGCCGGTAAGATTGGTCGCTATGAACTCTGTTGAAGTGCCGGTGCCCAATACCTCCCTAAAATCCAAAAGAGGCGTCAAACCGATTTGATTGATAGCCGCCTGGACATCCTTGATGCCGGCCAAATCAACATTTAATCTGTAAGTTCCGCCTTCTTTTGAAGATACAACCTGAGGTTCGCTGACGCCGAACAAATTAACGCGCTTTTCAATAACGTCTTTTAATCCGCTCATAACCGAATCCTGATCCGCTGATTTAACCTGGCTCATATCAACTTCATAAACCAGATGAGTTCCTCCTACCAAATCAAGCCCCAAATGCCATTGTCCAAGTTTATTAAAATACGCAAACGGCTGCTGCTTTAAAGGCAAAACAAAAAATAAAGCCGCTATGGCTATAATTACTACAAGAATTAATATAAAAACCGGATTTTTTTTCATATTTAAACTGCTAAAAATTTATCACAAAATTATTTTAAAAGCAAGAAAATGTATAACCGCACCCTATTCCGGACTCCAAGGTTAT
>DAHWFZ010000016.1 GCA_027336345.1 Candidatus Wolfebacteria bacterium | reverse complement strand
AACTTGAAGCTTTACTATCTTCTTGTCTTTTTCAATCAAAAGCTTATTGCACTTTTTTATTTCTTTTTCAAGCTCTTTTATTTTCTTATGCATTATAGTAATTAATTTTACCCCGTATAATAACCATTGTCAAAAAAACCGCCACAAGCGGTTTTTTTGACCAATATGCTATATGAAAATTATTCTTAATTAGTGCCCCTTACAAATCCAAGCAAGCCCAAAATTCTGGCTCTTTTAATGGCATTTGAAAGCATTCTTTGATGCTTCGCGCAGGTATTTGTATGTCTCGGGTCGATAATTTTAGCCTGTGACGAAACAAAGCGCCTTAACAACTCGGTGTCTTTATAATCAATATATTTTAAGTTTTGTGAACAGAAAAAGCACTGCTGCATATTTTTTTAAATAGCCATAAATTTTTGGACACGAGGGTTAAATGTATTTATTTAATCCCCGCGACTTATGGCATTATTTTTTTATTTTATTTATATTATTCTATCTGTCTTTAAAGCGGCTTTGCTCGGACAAAACAAATTTTTAATCATTTGTTTTGCTCCCCATTAGCCGCTTTAAAACGGAAGATCTTCCGGTTTAATTTCTTCTTCGTTAATATCAATTTGAGGAAGTTCCACTTGGGACATACTGTCAACTCCCGGCTGCGGCGCCGATTGCGACGCACCTCCTTTATTAAATCCTCCCGCTCCCGCCGGCCTTGGGCCAAGCTGCAGCCTGTCGGAAATAATTTCGGTGATCTTTTGATTCTGGCCTTCTTTATTCTGCCATGACCTTGTTTTTAATCTTCCCTCAACCAATACAACACTCCCTTTTACAAGAAATTGTGAAGCTATTTCAGCCTGCCTGCCCCAAACAACAATATTGTGATATTCAACTTCTTCCTGTTTTACTCCAGCCTTGTCTTTCCAGACACGGTTTGTCGCAACACTGAAATTGGCAACCTGTTGGCCGGTCGGGGTGCTCCGCACTTGCGGGTCAGCCGTTAATCTTCCAATGATAAAAACTTTGTTTAAATCCATCTGATGGAATTTGGAATTTGGAATTTGGAATTTGGCTTAATTGAATTTTGCCATATTCTATATTCAATATTCCATATTCTACTTTAAAATCTCTTCCAATTTCTTTTCCAGCAATTCGTTATTCACAAAATCATCACTTGAAGCTTTTTTCGGTTCAGCCGCCGGCTTGGCTTTTTGTTTGGTAGCCGGATTTTCCGGGCTTTCTTGCGGTTTTTCAACTTCCCTCTCCTGCCTCATAGCAATTGCCGGCAAGTTGATAACCATAAACCTCAAAGTTTTGCTGTTAAGTTTAAGCTTGCTTGAAAAAGCTTCAACCATATCCGAATCCATTGAAAACTGGATAAATATAAAATACGCAACGATTTCCTTTTTTATGGGATAAGCCAAGCGGATTTTTCTGGGCCGTCCCTGCTTTAAAATCGCGGCTTTATGAGATTCCAAATCCCTTAAAACCTCTTTTACATCGTCCTCGTTTACGGTTAAAAACCCTATTTCGTAATTTTTTGTTTGTTTTTCCATTATTCTTTCTTTCGTAATTGAATATTTTCAATAGCTAATAATATGATATAAAAACCCGATAGTCAACCGGAAATTACTCATCGTCATCGGCCGCGGCGACTCCTTCAACGCCTTCCGACTCTATTATATCGCCGGAGCTGTCCCCTACAATTGACCTTTCACGGTATCCGGTTCCGGCGGGAATCAATCTTCCGATAATGACGTTTTCCTTGAAACCGCGGAGTTTATCAACTTTTCCTTCCGTAGCGGCGGCAACCAAAATTCTGTTTGTTTCCTGGAATGACGCGGATGATAAGAAGCTCTCGGTTGTAAGCGAAGCTCTGGTGATTCCGCTGAGCATCTGTCTTGCCTTTGCAGGGCTTTTATCGCCGGCTTTTGCTTCTCTGTTAACTTCCAGAAATCTTGATTTCTCAACGACATCTCCCTGGACGAATTCAGTGTCGGCAGAATCTTTAACCATAACCCTTGAGAACATCTGCTTAACGATAATTTCAAGGTGCTTGTCGTTGACGGCGTTTCCCTCGGGAACGTAAATTTTCTGCACTTCATTTATGGCATAACGCTCAACGGCATCCTTGCCTTTATATTCAAATAATTCTCTCAAATCCAAGCTGCCTTCGCAGAGCTGATCGCCTTTTGAAACTTTATCCCCCGGCTTCACGAATACTTTTATGCTGCGCGGGATCATATATTCAATAATTTTTGATTTTTTGTTCTTGGAAACTTTCAGCTGTATTAATTTCAAATTATCTTTTTCTTCAATGTCTTCAATAACGCCATCCGCCTCAGCCAGAATAGCCTTGCCTTTCGGCAATCTGACTTCAAAAATTTCTTCAACACGCGGCAAACCATGGGTGATGTCAACGCCCGCGATGCCTCCCGTATGGAATGTCCTCAAAGTAAGCTGAGTTCCCGGCTCTCCGATTGACTGAGCCGCGACGACTCCGGCCGCTTCGCCGACTTTAATAAGCCCGCCTCTGCCCAAATCGGTTCCATAACACTTTGAACAAATTCCGTACAAAGTCTTGCACCTTAACGGGGATCTTACCGTGACCGAAACAATGGCTTTTTCACTTCCGATTTTATCGGCTTTTTCCTTATCTAAAAGTTCTCCGGCTCTGGCGATTATTTTATTCCCGATTTTTACATCTTCGGACAAAACTCTGCTGAAAATCCTCTGCCCGAATGAATAGCCGTATTCTTCTCCGTCAGCCCTGAAAATTTCAACGCCTTCGGGAGTCTTGCAATCTTCTTCCCTGATAATAATGTCCTGAGCCACGTCAACCAAACGCCTGGTCAAATAACCGGCGGACGCGGTCTTAAGAGCCGTGTCGGCCAAACCTTTTCTGGCGCTGTGCGTGTTAATAAAGAATTCCAAAACTCCCAAACCTTCTTTAAATGAAGATTTGATAGGCAATTCAATTGTTTCTCCGCGCGGGTTTTGGACCAAACCTTTCATACCGAGCATATTGACGGCCTGCGCCAATGAACCTCTGGCGCCCGAATCAAAAATATAATGCACGGAATTTATTTTTTCCAAACTGCTGCTCAAAGCCTTCGGAACCAAAGCGGTGATTTTTTCCCTGGTCTTTTCCCAGATGGAAACGACTCTCTGCCTGCGCTCGGCGTCGGTCAGCAAACCTTCCTCATATTGTTTTTCAATGAGTTCAACATCCTTGTCCGAAGACGCTAAAATTTCTTTTTTCTCGGACGGCACGATCAAGTCATCCATACCCCAGCTGATTCCGGACTGAGTCGCGTATTTAAATCCCGTGTTTTTGATCTTATCAAGAATTTTCCATGTTTCTCCGATTCCGTACTGGTTGATAATTTTAGAAACGACTTTTTGCAAGGTCTTCTTATTCAGCATTTCATTCACAAAATCAAAATCTTCCGGCAATGTTTCGTTAAAAATTATTCTGCCGGTTGAAGTTTCAATAAACTCATTCTTGGCGTTCTTTACTTTAACCAAAGCATTGATTTCAATATTCCCGAATTCGTGCGCCAATAACGCCTCATTAAATGAAGAAAATACTTTTCCGGTTCCGATGGCGTTGTCTTTAACTCTGGTCAGATAATAACATCCCAAAATAATGTCCTGTGACGGCGACGCAACCGGATCTCCCGTGGCCGGCTTCATAATATTGTTGCTTGAAAGCATAAGTTCCTCGGCCTCCTGCTGCGCTTCTTTTGAAAGCGGCAAATGGACGGCCATCTGGTCTCCGTCAAAGTCGGCGTTAAACGCGGAACAGACCATCGGCGGAATTTTAATAGCCAAATCTTCAACCAAAATCGGCTTGAAGGCCTGGATACCCAAGCGATGCAAAGTCGGAGCGCGGTTTAAAAGCACTTTCTTGTCTTTTATGACTTCTTCAAGAATGGCCCAAACTTCTTCCGGCGCCTGTTCAATCAAACGGGTGGCATTTTTAATTGTGTGCGCCAAACCATCCCTTATAATTCTTGAAATTACAAAAGGTTTGAAAAGTTCCAAAGCCATCTTTTTCGGCAATCCGCAGGTGTTAAGCGGCAGATCCGGCCCGACGACGATAACTGAACGTCCGGAATAATCCACGCGCTTTCCCAAAAGATTTTGCCTGAATCTTCCCTGCTTTCCTTTCAAAATATCGGCCAATGACCTAAGCGGCCTTCTTTGCGCCGACATTTGGGCCGAGGTGGCGCCTCTTGAAGTGTTGTCAATCAAAGCGTCAACAGCTTCCTGAAGCATTCTCTTTTCATTGATAACGATAATTTCCGGAGCTTTTAACTCCATCAATTTTTTCAAACGGTTGTTGCGGTTAATAACCCTCCTGTAGAGATCATTTAAATCGGATGTGGCATAGCGTCCTCCGTCCAGCGGAACCATAGGCCTGAGCTCCGGCGGTAAAACCGGCAAAACAGTCAAGATCATCCATTCCGGCCTCATCTTGTTTTTCATCAAGTTATGGCAAAGCCTCAAACGCACAGTGAGCTTTTTCACTCTTCCTTCTTCTTTGGTTGTCTGCAATTCCTTTACGGTCTCGTTGTAAAGTTTTTTCAAATCAAGGCCTTCAAGCAATTTTCTGACAGCTTCGGCCCCGCTCTGGGATTGGAAAACATCCCCGAATCTGCGGGATAAATTAAAGTATTCAATTTCGGAAAGAATCTGACCCGGCTTCAATGAAGTAAGCTGGGCCTTGATGCCCTCCATCCTGTCTTCCAAATCTTTCAATTCGGTTTTGTCTTTTATGTCTTTTTTCTTTCCCTTGTATTCGTCTTCCAGTTCTTTCAAAACTCTTTTTCTGGCTTCCTCGTGGACATCGGTAACAATGTAAGCGGCATAATAGATAACTTTTTCAAGCCTTTGAACCGGGATGTCCAAAAGGATGGAAACCCTTGACGGAATGGTTTTCAAAAACCAGATATGAGAAACCGGCGCGGCCAGATTAATATGGCCCATTCTTTCGCGCCTTACGCTTGAATGAGTGACTTCAACTCCGCACTTGTCACAGACGACTCCTTTATATCTGACTCTGCGGTATTTTCCGCAGTAGCATTCGTAATCTTTTGTGGGTCCGAAAATCCTCTCGGAAAACAAACCGTCTTTTTCCGGCCTCTGAGTCCTGTAATTTATTGTTTCAGGCTTAATAACCTCGCCGAATGACCATGCGGTGATTTCTTCCGGTGAAGCTATTTTTACTCTTAATGCGCTGAAATCTTTGTAATCCACCAAAATTGGAATTTGGAATTTGGAATTTGGAATTTGGCTCATTCAAATTTTGCCATATTCCATATTCTATATTCCATATTCTATATATTTATTATCTATTGTCCGGTTTGTTTTTTTCTTCAACGTTTCCTTCTTTATCAAGGACATCCACGCTGAGTCCCATTGCTTTGATTTCATTGACCAAAACGTTAAACGCTGACGGAATGTTCGGGCTCTTTATTTCTTCTCCCCTGATGATATTTTCAAACGTCGCCGCCCTTCCGAAAATGTCGTCTGATTTTATAGTAAGCATTTCCTGCAAAGTGTGCGCCGCGCCGTATCCCTGCAAAGCCCATACTTCCATTTCTCCGAAACGCTGCCCTCCGAACTGCGCCTTTCCTCCCAACGGCTGCTGGGTGATGAGCGAGTAAGGCCCTGTGGCGCGCATATGGATCTTGTCTTCAACCAAATGGTTGAGTTTGAGCATATAAATATACCCGACTGTAATGTCCAACGGGAATTTCTTTCCGGTTCTTCCGTCGTAAAGCGGCAATTTTCCGCTTTCCGGGTATCCCGCTTTCTTAAGTTCTTGTTTGATAATTTCCTGATTCGCTCCGACAAAAACCGGAGTAACGGCTCTGTAGCCGAGTTTTTGGACAGCCAATCCGAGATGAGTTTCCAGAATTTGTCCCAGGTTCATACGGGAAGCGACGCCCAATGGATTTAAAATAATATCCACCGGAGTTCCATCTTCCAGATACGGCATATCTTCAATCGGCCTGATCTGTGAAATAACGCCCTTGTTTCCGTGCCTTCCGGCCAATTTGTCTCCGGCTCTGATCTTTCTCATCTGGGCAACGTCAATCTGGATTCTCTTTATGATTCCCGGTTCCAATTTATCGCCGTGATCCCTTGAAAATATTTTTACTCCGATAAT
>DAHWFZ010000123.1 GCA_027336345.1 Candidatus Wolfebacteria bacterium | reverse complement strand
AGTTTCCGGGTCTCTTTTTGACAAGAGAGTGGTGTCTTTGCAGATCAGCAATTTGGTTTCCGGAGCCGATCAGCAGGAAATTTCAAAACGCGTGTCAAAAGTGGTGGAAGAAATAATGGCGGCGAATAACGTGATTTTATTTATTCCGGATATCCATAATCTGGCGAAAACTTCCGGTGAAAATTATATGAATGCGGCTGATATTATTTTGCCGGCTCTGAAGTCCGATGTCTTCCAGGTGATTGGAGGCACTTATCCGAAAGAGTTCAAGCAAAATATAGAACCAAAAAGCGATTTGGCCGGAGCTTTTGAAGTTATCAGAACGGAAGAGTTGTCAGAGGACGAAGCAATTGAGCTTTTGACGTATGAAAGCGTTATTTTGGAACGCCGGTACAACGTCATTGTGAGTTTCCCGGCGATTAAGCAGGCGGTTGTTTTGGCGCATAAATATTTCAGGCAGACATTGCTTCCATCCAGCGCGGAAAATATTTTGAAAGAAGCTTTGGCCGTTGCCACTCAGAAGCGCGACAAGGTTTTGAAAGAAGACCATATAATCGATGTTTGCGAAAGAAAAGTCGATGTGCCTATCCATAAGGCGACGAAAGAAGAGGCGCAAAAACTGTTGAATCTTGAAGATGTTATTCATAAAGACTTGATTGGCCAGAACGAGGCCGTGAAAGATGTTGCCGAAGCATTGCGCGAATACAGGAGCGGTTTGGCGCGTACAAACGGACCCATTGCCGCATTTTTATTTGTCGGGCCGACGGGAGTAGGTAAAACGGAATTGGCTAAGATTGTCGCAAAAACGCAATTCGGTTCCGAAGGCGCTATGATGCGTTTTGATATGTCCGAATATCAGGACAAGCAAAGCACTTTCAGATTCATCGGTTCGCCTGACGGGAAAATGAGCGGCAGTTTGACCGAGGGCGTCATACAAAAACCATACAGCCTGATTCTTCTGGATGAATTTGAGAAGGCGAATTCGGATGTGCTGAATTTATTTTTGCAGGTGTTCGATGACGGACGCTTAACGGATAATCTGGGCCGGGTAATTGATTTTAAAAATACGATTATCATCGCGACTTCAAACGCCAATTCGGATTATATAAAAGAACAACTGGAGGCGGGCAAAAAGATTTCAGAATTCAAAGATGATTTCAAGAAAAAACTTACAAGCATTTTCAAGCCGGAATTGCTGAACAGATTTTCCAATGTCGTTATGTTTAAAAATTTGTCTCAGAACGACATTTTACAGATTGCAAAGCTTCAGCTGGAAAAACTGGCGGATACCGTGCGGGAGACCCAGAAAACGGAGCTGGAATTTTCCGATGGCGCCGTGAAATATATCGCCAAGATCGGTTATGATCCGGTTTTCGGAGCCAGGCCGTTGCGCGCGGCAATATCGGATAAAATTAAAAGCGTTTTGGCTTCAAAAATTTTGAAAGGCGAAGTTGAAAAAGGCGGAAAAATTTCAGTGGATGCGGAGGGGGAGGAAATTACATTTAATTCATAAAAGAATATTTTTTTGTTATACTTTGAGGGATGAATCCCAGCACATAACTTGCAATAATTTTAAATGCATTACGTTTATTTATTACAATCGTTAAAAAATGGGGGTTTATATATTGGTTGCACTTCCGATTTAAAGAAACGTATTTTAGAACATAATAAAAATCAGTCTTACCACACTAAAAAATATTCACCGTGGAAGATAATTTATTTTGAGGGGTATGTATCAAAAAGTGATGCATATAGTCGTGAAAAAAATTTAAAACTGCATAAACAAGGTTTGCGAAGACTTAAAGAGAGGCTTCGTGATACATTGGATTGCAAGTTATGTGGGGGATGAAGATAAAGTTTGACATTGA
>DAHWFZ010000115.1 GCA_027336345.1 Candidatus Wolfebacteria bacterium | reverse complement strand
ACTACTCGGAAGAATTACTACTCGGAAAAAGAAAAAATTAAGGAAACGAACATCCCAGAAAGGGACGGCTCTAAAATAAATATTGTAATAGATTATCTTGTAAACACTCGTAAAATACCCTCTGATTTCGTCAATTTAATGGTGAAGCACAACGCAATATATGCAAACGATTACGGTTCTGTTGTTTTTAAGCATACTTCGTTCACGGCCTCGCCGGAGTATATTACAACCGGCGCCACGATCAGAGGGACAAAAAATAAATTCAAGCAAACGCTTGGAAATAAAAGCGAGGGTCTTTTCTGGTTCGGAAAATCCGTAAAAGAGGCAAAAGAGGTTATTTTAGCAGAATCCCCTATCGATATTATTTCGTATTTTTGCTTAAAATCAGGCTCGCCTGATAATTGTAATAATTGCTATATAAGCCTCTCAGGAATTTCTTTTCCGAGTAGCCTAAAAGAAATCCTCTGTTTTAAAAATATTATACTCGCATTGGACAATCCCGATTTTGAAAAAAATGTGAGCGCAAGGGCGGCTAATTTAAGATTAGAAAAAGAAATTAAATTAATTAACCCAAAAGTTATTCGCGAAATACCTAAATTAAAAGATTGGAACGAGGATTTGAAAAATGCTTGAAAAACTCACAGAAGAGAAGCTTAAAAATGATTTAACGGTAAAAAACGCTGACCGTTTGCTGACCGATTTGTCAGCACCGCAACTGCGGCTGGGAGTGAATGTTCGGGGAAATATTCAGACTGCTGACAAGGGGGGCTCTCAAAGGGTAAAAACCCCTCAACCTCGCAATATCATTGAATTGTTATCTAAAAAAACCTTATCAAAAGACGCAAAAAGCACCCTAAAAGCATACAACTTAATCAAAAATCCGTCAATTTGGCGCGGAAACTTGGCAATTCCCCCTGCATCTTTCTTAGAAACAGCAACCGTTATTTTCAAAAATGAAACCGATATCGCGTTAGAAATGCCATTTTTTGCCGGGTTAAATTTTATTGCCGCTCACCTGCTATATTTAAACGTTAGTATTAACTTTTCCGACCAGATTATTAAGCCTGATATCTGGACTATTATTTTAGCCGAAAGCGGCAGCGCAAAGACTTTTGCAAATAACGTCTTCGAGAAAGCTATTGAAATAAAAAACATTTTCGACACAGGAATACAATCAGCGGCTAAGTTTATTGAAGAATTGCAGAAAAATAACAATGGTTTTTGGATACGCGATGAGTTTGCGCAATTGTTGAAAGCAATGAAAACGCAGCCATATCTAGAGGAATTAAAAGACTACTTGCTTAAAATCTATGACAATAAAACAATTATGCGCAAAACTTTAAATCGCGAAATCATTGTTGAAAATCCAGCGTTAGTTTTATTTGCCTTAAATGTTTATTCAACTTATTTGCAAAATATTTCTCTTGAAGATATTTTAGACGGTTTCGCGCAAAGGCCAAATTACGTTATCGCGAAACAAGATTCAGAGCGTCCCGAACTCTCCGTCGCGCTATATCCTTTCAAATTATTGAAAAATACAGTGAAAAAATCATGGAAAAAGATAAAGTTTCCAAAACAGAATAAAGAATATGTTTTAGGGCGGGAAGCTATTAAAGCTTTTGAAGAATCGTTTTACAATTATGCCAAAACTGAATCAGAGAAACTTCCCGCGTCCTTTCTCCGTCGGACGCTGTTTAAGTCTATAAAATATGCGCTGATTTATCATATTATTTTAGGAAAAGCCAGCAAGAAAGAAATTGACGCCGAAGACATAATCTGGGCGATGAGAATTATATTAATGCATATTTCTGACACCAAAGAGTTGTTAGAAAATTACGGCTTTTCCGATTTGGAAAAAACCATTCAAAAAGTCGAAAACCTAAAGAAAAAGTTAGCATCCCAGGGGAAACCAATAAAAGCAAGAAATATCATATCTAATGTTAAAGAGATTAGATCGGTTCCAGAAGCTAAAGCAATTCTTGAGATTATTTATCAAACGTAAAGTCGATGCGAATTATCATCCATATTTAAAGGAAGGAAGTTAACATGGAAATCAAAGAAAAAAATAATATCGACGTTTACGTGGCAGATTATGACGACAGGTATTTTTATTTAGTTTCTTCAAATCCTTTTGAAGAATATTATATACATGACGGTTATAATTTCATTTTGCCTAAAGTTAAGGCCTGCCTTAAGGAATTTCCACGTCAGTTTGACGAAATAAATGCATATATCGAAAAAATCGCCGGGCAGAGAGTTTACCTATCCCAAGTGCATTGGCTATATATGAAAAATATTATAAAAGACAAGCTCGGCCTCGATGTAAAAATCAAAAAACGTTATCCGGGTATTCTTACGGTAGCGGAACTTATAACCCTGAACCAAAAAATCGATAAAGCGGCATTAAAAAAACTGTCGGAAAAATACATGGAAAAGATTTATATAAAATCAGCAAAAAATTATTAATCAAATCTCAATGCAATATGCGACCAACTGGAGCAGGCAGGGCTACAGGTAACTTCTCTACTCACCCCTTGCGGTCAAGCGTGCAGACGCTTGCGGGTTCGGGCAGAGCCCGATACGATGTTTTAAAATGTTTGTTTCGCCGGAGTTCGATTTTGCCGCAAGGCTTGCTTTTCAAACCGCTTGCCGGTTTGGAAAGCAAAATCAAACGAAGCAAGAAACAAACTCCTATTAAGCCTCCTTCAGTTTGAATTGAGCGTAGCGATAATACAAACTGAAGGAGGGGGGATGGAATGCGGAAAATAGAATATTTTGAAAAAGTGATTACTATTTTTTAAATTGCTATTTTTTAAATTTGATTTTTTTGAAAAATATGATAAAATAAAATTATTAGTCAATTCATCTTTAGGTCCTGCGCTTTAATTGGCGGCGCATTAAATGGAACCTATTATCTTTGCAAAAGATTCAAACTTGCCTATCTTCGAAAGAAGATCAAAAACTTTCCAATCCGAACAGACGGATTATTAAATCTGTAAAATATTTGCTCTACCTAATTGTAAAATCACGCGTTTATGGGTGATTTTTAAGTCTGCCGATGGCGGATGATGAAAATACCTGCTAAACCTGAAGATTTTAAATGTCCGCTACTCGGAAAAAGAAAAAACATTCCAGTTGCAATGTAGGAGCAAATATCCTTTCTAACGCGGCTTGAAATACCGCATAGTTTTTACTTCCTTACTTAAAGGTTTAACTCTAAAAAACCTTTCCAAGACTTGCCGGGTCTATAAATTCGGAAAAATCATTTAAATAATATATAGGGATTATTGGCTTATCCTCAAAGATTTTCTTCGTCGAGCTGGTATTGTCTTTCCAGT
>DAHWFZ010000108.1 GCA_027336345.1 Candidatus Wolfebacteria bacterium | reverse complement strand
GGCTTTATTTTTAAATTTTTTCCACGCGGCATAAGCTCCTCCGAAACCATCCTCGTCATCATGATGTATAATTACGATATTTTTCATAAAATTTTTCAATGCTTTTATGTTCTAGTGTTTTTATGTTTTAATGCCTCCAATCCCGGCAACTTTTTTCCAGACAAATATTCCAGCATAGCGCCTCCTCCGGTAGAAATAAATATATTTTTCTTGCCTTTTTCCATTTTCAATTTTCCATTGAACAATCCGGCCGTTTCTCCGCCTCCAACAACCGTAAAAGCCTTACTGTTTAAAATTTCCCTGACTATTCCATCCGACCCTTTCCTGAATTTCTTATCTTCAATCAGTCCCATTGGCCCGTTCCATATGATTGTTTTAGCCTTTTTAATAATAGCAGAAAATTCTTTAACCGCTCCCGGACCGATATCCAAAATTCTCCTTTTATCAATAGCAACATCAATCGGCAATATAATATTTTTATTCCGCGCCAATCCGCGTTTTATTCCGCGTAAATCCGCGTTAGGGTCGCATATTGAATCGCCTATGGGCAAGCCCTGCGCCATAAAAAAATTAATGGCAATGCCTCCGCCAAGCAAAAAATAATCCGCCTTGTTTATAAAATTATTTATCAATCCTATCTTATCGGAAATTTTCTCGCCCCCCAAAATAACAACAAAGGGATGCTTCCCGTTTTCCTTCCGCGTCAATCCGCGTCCGTTCCGCGTAGTTCCGCGAACCTTACCAAGGTTATTAATTTCTTTTTCCAATAGCAATCCCGCATACGACGGAATAAATTTTGTAATTGCCGCAACCGAGGCATTTGCCCTGTGGCTTACGGCAAAAGCATCGTTGATATAAATATCGCCAAGCATAGCCAATTGTTTCCCCAGCTTCTCGCTGTTTTCCTCCTCGCCTTTTAAAAACCGCAGATTCTCCGCTAAAATAATATCGCTATCTTTAACTGTGGCGCCAAAATTTGCAAACTCTACCGGCTGCCCCAATAACTTTTCAAAAATTTTCGCAAACGGTTTTAGCGTGAATTCTTGATTCCATTTTACATTTTCCATTTTACTTTTCACTTTTCCCGGCCTGCCGCGGTGGCTAAACAATACTACTTTTGCCCCGTTTTTAAGCAAAAATTTTATCGTCGGCAACACAGCCTGAACGCGAAGATTGTTTTCATTCAACTCGGTGTCTTTAATATTCAAATCAATTCTCACTAAACACACTTTCCCTTTTAAATCATTTTGTTTTAATTGTGATAAAAATTTCACCCGGTTAGTAGAACTGCGATCGTAATTTTATTTAACTACTTAATCGCAGCTCAATTTTAATTTTTATTAATAATTTTAAACCTAGCATAAAACTGCAAAAAATTATAGTTAAAATATCGCAGTTTCACTACCGGGTTCATTTAATATTTAGGATTTATTGTTTAGCAACGCATTTATTTCAGCATTTTCAGCATTTTTTCCAACGACCAACAATTTATTATATCATTTTTGGTGGCCCAGCCGCGGCGGGCCTGGGCGATTCCCCATTGCAAATATTCCAAGTGCGCCGGTGAATGCGCATCCGAATCAATGGA
>DAHWFZ010000105.1 GCA_027336345.1 Candidatus Wolfebacteria bacterium | reverse complement strand
CCTCCGGATAACCGAGCTCCTCCAAAACATGGGATGGCTTTGCGGAAAATGACGCGCAGGCCGATCCGCTTGAAACAGCAATTCCAGCCATATCCAGCTGAATTAAAAGATCCTCGGATTTATGCTCCGGAAAATAAATATTGATTATATTCGGCAAAAACGCGGATTTATGCGGATTACTAAGCGGATTTATGCGGATATTATCTTCTCCGTTTACTTGAACTTTTGGATATATTTTTTTTACTTCTTTCCGAAAATAATTTTTTAATTCTAAAATTCTCTTACTTTCTTTTACGCGATTTTTATCCGCCAGCTCAACAGCCTTGGCAAACCCGGCAATACTTGCAACGTTTTCAGTCCCGGACCGCAAACCGAATTCCTGCTCGCCGCCCGTTATTAGGGGGTGAAGTATGAATTTTGAATTATAAATTATGGGGTTTTTAATCCCGTGATTCATTATTCTTGATTCATTATTCTGGCGCACATATAACACTCCAGCGCCCTTGGGACCATAAATTTTATGGGCCGACAAAGTCAGCAAGTCCGCTTCTAATTCATCAACATTGCAGTTTAAAAATTGAAATGCCTGCACCGCATCCGTATGAAAAAGAGGATAAGCTGGCAAATCGGCGTGTTGTTGAATTGGTGTATTGGATTTATTTGAAGAATTCGGATGTATTTGTAGCTTTGAACCGCGATAGGTGCTAATAATCTTGGAAATCTCCTTTATATTTTGCACCGAACCGATTTCATTATTCGCATACATAATTGAAACCAAAACGGTATTTTCATCCAATGAATTTTCAAGTTTTTTCAGATCAATAATCCCATTTTTATCAACCGGCAGATAGATAACATCAACGCCATCCCTTTCCAAATCCTTCGCGGTTTCCAAAACCGAATCGTGCTCAATAGCAGATACTATGATCCGCACCCGATTCAAATCTACGGATTTATCCGAATGTTTCAAATATGAATTCGTGGCATTCGGATGTATTCGAATATTTTGAATCGCGTGTTTTACGCCTCCCCGTAAAACAAGATTATTCGCTTCCGTAGCCGAACCTGTAAAAATAATTTCGTTAAAATCCGCCCCGATCGATTTGGCGATTTTTTCCCTTGCCGCATCAACAGCCGCGCGCGCCTGCTGTCCGAAATAGTGCAATGAGTTGGGATTGCCGAATTGGCTATTTATATCATTAGTAAAATAAGGCTCCATGGCCTTTTTAACCTCTTTATCCATCGGCGTTGTCGCCGCATAATCCAAATACACGTTTTTCATACCCTGTAGTAGAATTGCGATTAATTTTCTTTTTAATTAATGTCTATATATTTTTTAAAAAATACAAAAAGCTTTTAAATTCTGGTTATGTTCCCGCATAAAAACCGAAAATTTTACTTAAAATATCGCAATTTCACTACGGGGCATTTTTATATATAATATAACTTAAATTTCAATAAAAAAAGGCGGGTTCGCAACCCGCCATATACTGCAATTTCCCACTTTACTCGCTATAAGCAATATAATTACATACTTCTTCAGGCGAGTTAAAACTCTTGTCCGGAAAAATATTTCTCGCCATCTGGCAAAACATCCTTGCCACGGTTTCGGGCAGATTTATCGCCCCGACCTCCTTTAAATAATTCTTTGCCAACTCGTAACTAACCGCCGAGGAATCCAGCATCTCAACCGTACTGCGGACAGCTTCTATCGCCGTCATATTATACGGATAATTCTTGTGAATTGCCCTGTACACGCCTATCAATGCCGGGGTGAAAAAACACCCTTTATTTGAAACCGTTTCAAATTCTTCTGCCGCGCCCATATGCATAGCATAACCCTCCTTTATATGAAGCATAGTACTTATCCAAAATGGGAATTTATTTGTAACTTGCTTTTATTAGCCTACCAAATTTCTGCCCTCTGTCAAACTCGTTTTTAAATTTTTCAAAGCTCGCAGCCCCGGGAGAAAATACGATTAAATTTATATCCTTTCGTTTTTTAAGCGTTTTAATTATATCTTCAAGATTTTCAAATATCTGAAATTTTTGCTTTTTAGTGTTTAAGTGTTTTAGTTCATCCAATAGTTTTTTTGTCCCGCTTCCGTTCAATAAATATAAATTTTTAAATTCTACGTTTTTATTTATTTCTTTCGCCAAATCTTTGAAATCCAGCTGTTTATCCGTGCCTCCGGTTATTAAAGCCAGTTTGTTCTCCCGGTCATTGAATCTTTCTATAGCAGCAATCGTTGCTTCCGGGCTTGTGGCAGCCGAATCATTTATAATAGTTAATTTTTTGGTTTTTAAAATAACCTCCTGCCGGAATTTCACTTCCGGCAAAGATGAAATTCGTTTGATTAATTTATTCCAATCTCCCTTTCCGGAATACAAATAGCTTGCCAAC
>DAHWFZ010000100.1 GCA_027336345.1 Candidatus Wolfebacteria bacterium | reverse complement strand
GCAAAAACAAGACAAGAGTTGTTTGATGAAAATGAAAACCTTCTTCAAGAAAACTCGGATTTAAAGGACGCTCTTCAGGACGTTGTCGACCGCGCATCGGAACTACTCGAAGATGGCGACGAAGACCAAAACGAAGACAGCGATGATTAACGGTATCTAACGCCGGCAGGATTAATTTCCGCCGGTGGTTTTCTTAACAATGAGAAAGTAAATTTTATGAAAAAAAACTTTGAAAACATAAAAATTGTAGAAAAATCGTTCATCGCCGCCCTTTTTATCGGGTCCGGCCAGGGACTCGAAAACATTAATGGACTTAAAGCAAGCGACTTTTATGACCAGAAGTATCGGCAAATCTATGAGGCTATTATAGAAGTTTGCGGCCGAAACGAAAAATTATTTGAGTCATCTTTAATAATTTCTAAGTTACAAGAGAAAGATAAAACCGTGACGGACTGGCAAACTGAAATCGCTGAAATAATCGCTTTCACGCCGTCAACTTTTAATATTTCCGATTTGTCTAAAAAAATTAAAGAAGAAAGTGATAGAAGGCAGACCCTTTCTAAATTTTCGGACATGGCCAATTCAGATAAAAGTTATTTAGAATTAAAGGCGGATGCAATAAAATTAGCACAACGATTAGAAGAAGATAACTTATTAAATTTCCAGTTTTTAAGACTTTCCCAGATTGCCGCAAAAAAAATGGAGTTTTATTTGCAGGAATTTCTTCCCTTGCCGGCAAGAGCCGTGACAATGATTTCCGCCAGAGGTGGTTCAGGTAAATCTATGCTCGCCGGACAGATATCCTTAAGACTTGCTACACAAAAAATCAAAACCCTCTCCTGGCTTTCGGAAGACCCCTTATATATAACGAAAAATAGACTTGAAAAGGTCTCAAAAATATTAAACATCGAAATAAACGATGGTTGCCTTTACTTTACAGATGCAATCCCCCCGCAGTTTATCCTCAAAAATAATCGGGAACTCACTATTAATCCAATATTTTACGAGTTTAAAGCCGCCTGCAAAGACTTCCAAGTTGTTATATTAGACCCCTTGATTGCTTTTTACGGCGGCGAGGAAAACAGTAATAACGAAGCACGATTTTTTATGAATTTATTGACCGAATGGGCAAACAAAAACAACAAATCTATTGTTTTAATTCATCATCATGCGAAAGGTAAAGCAGACAAACAGGATGCGCGCGGGGCTTCGGCCTTTACGGATGCCGTCAGGGTGCATTATTCTATTGAGCCCCACCAAGATAAAGATGATAATCGTTACGTTAAAGTCTCGGTTGAAAAAGACAACTGGGGGGTAAAAAGAATCTTCGGCAACGAAAAATCAATTCAAATATGGCCAGAAAAATATCCTGTAAGTGGCACAAGCAGTGATGCCAACGCTACCGATGAAAATCAAAAGAAAAAAGGCCGCCCCCGAACGAAATATCGTAATTGTAGTCAGGATGAAGAATATGACAAATAATTTCACTAATAAGAAAATGAAGAAATTGCCGCAAAATATAAAAATCTACAAAAAGTTACTGAAATATCCGCCTTTTGTTTGCCAACGGCGAGCGGGAATAATGGAAATTGTTCATAATCTGACCAATGGAGGGAGCGTAACGATAATAGCGCCGGAAGCGGTAACGACGGAAGATGGAGAAAAATTATATGTATTATGTTATATAGCACAAAAAAATAATACTTGTAATTTAGTCGAAACTGAAAAATTTGGCACAATAGCAGAATTAACCTGCAATATTAACGAAATAAGAAAAATCGTTAATAATAACGACGATAAAAGTATAGTGAATTCATTAAAACGCATAACTGGAATCACCATTGCATTTGATTTTAAAAATAAAAAGAGAACCTTGCACATAATTTCAGATACAAAATATAACGCCGTAACCGGCGAAATAAACGTTTTGATGAGTTTAACAATGTTTAATAATTTTATTAAAAGACCTTTTAATATCGACATTGAAAATTACGCTAAACTATCGCCGGTCGGAAAAAACCTATACTGCTATATTGTGTCAAACAGCGCCAGGGACTTTACCGAAAAGTTGTTAATAGAAAGAGCGGTTATCCGGTCGTCCCGATATAACGACTGCCAAAGGACGCTCAAAAAAGCACTCGACGAATTAAAAGAAAAACATATTATTAAGGATTTTGAAACTAAAAAAAATAACGGTCAACGCCATATAATTATTAATAAATACGGCGAAAAAACATTATCCGTAGCACTCGCAAAACATTATCCGTAGCACTCGCAAAAATAGGTAATTTAAAAACCGTAAATACGAAGGGATTATTGAGTTTGCGGGCTTTAATCGAAAATAGGCATAGTAATATATCCTCATAGAGAGGATATATTAGGAAAAAGCGTTTTAGACGCTTTTTCCTAATAATAAAAAATAATAAGAAGGAGATTAACATGAAATACGAAAAATTAATCGCCCGCAAAGGCAGAAATGAATATCAAAAGTTTTTGGATAAAGAACCGCTCAGCTATAAATCGGCGGTGCTGGCTCAATGCTATGTTTGTTATGTTATGGCGGCGGATACGGATAAATTAGACTGCTTGAGTAAAGACTGCCCGCTTTATATCTTTATGCCCTATAATCCAAACAAAAGAAAAAGGGTATTAACGGACGAACAAAAGG
>DAHWFZ010000054.1 GCA_027336345.1 Candidatus Wolfebacteria bacterium | reverse complement strand
CGCCGATCCGCCGGAAGGCCAAACCAAGATCGCGATTGTAGGCACAAGAAAAGCCACGCTTACCGGAAAAATTTTTGCAAAAAATCTGGCAAAAAAACTCGCGTCCCGCGGATTTATAATTGTCAGCGGCCTTGCCATGGGCATCGATACCGCGGCGCACGAAGGCTGTCTTGAGGCGAGCGGAAAAACAATCGCCGTTCTGGCAAACGGACTGGATAAAATTTATCCGGCTCAAAATGAAAGCCTGGCGAAAAACATACTTAAGTCCGGCGGGGCTTTGCTGTCGGAATACCCCGAAGGCACGCCGTCATACCCGAGCCAATTTTTGGAACGGAACAGAATTGTAAGCGGCTTGTGCGCCGCCGTTATTGTGATTGAAGCGCCTCAGCGCTCGGGATCGCTTGCAACGGCGCGCAATGCCGTTGAACAAGGACGGGAAGTTTTTGTAATCCCCGGTCCGGCAAATCACCCGAACTACAAAGGCTCTCACTCATTAATAAGAGACGGGGCAAGGCTGGTATCTTCCATTGAAGACATTTTGGAAGATTTGGGGGTGGAAACATCAAATCAAAATCCGCCGGAAAACAATATAACAGACCCCGGCCAACTCAAGGTTTTGCAAATTATTTTAAATGCCGGCGAACCTCTCAGTATTGACAAAATAATTGAAATCTCTAAACTTGACCCTCAAACAGTTAATCAGTCAATCGCCCTCTTAACAATCGCGGGCGCGATAAAAGAATCCGGACGCGGATATACAATATAGTTAAATAAAAATTGCCCTAATTTCTAATTATTCTAATTGCTCTAAAAATTAGTTCATTAGTTATTTATTAGAATAATTAGGTTAATTAAAATAATTAGAATAATTTATGAAACTAGTTATCGTTGAGTCTCCCGCAAAAACCAAAACAATTTCCAAATACCTTCCGAAAGATTATGTTGTCCGCGCCAGCGTGGGCCATATTCGCGACCTGCCCAAGAGCAATAAAAAAGCCATCGACATTGACGATAATTTTACGCCGCATTATGAAACAATTAAGGGCAAAGAAAAAGTTATTTCCGAATTGCAGGCTGACGCCAAAAAAGCTAAAGAAATAATTCTTGCGACCGACCCTGACCGGGAAGGCGAGGCTATTTCATACCATCTCTCGCAAATTTTTACTCCGGCAGAGCAGAAAAAAACAAAAAGAATAACATTTAATGAAATCACGGAATCCGCCGTGCGCGAGGCAATGAAAAACCCGCGCGACATTGATATGAATTTGGTAAAGGCGCAGGAAGCGCGCCGCGTTCTTGACCGCCTTGTCGGCTATGATTTGTCCGGTTTAATTTGGAAAAAAGTCCGTTACGGATTGTCCGCCGGCCGCGTACAATCGCCGGCCTTGCGCATAATAATGGAAAAGGAGCGCGAAATCCGCGCTTTTATTCCGGAAAATTATTGGATAATTACCGGCGAATTCCAGACTGAAAAAAATCACAAAATCACTCTTGCCTGCGATGAACAGCCCAAAACCGAGGCTGAAACCGAACGGATTATTGCGGCGGCAAAAGACAAAAAAAATAAATGGGGAGTGGTTGATGTTACCCAGACAGAAGCCAAGCGTTCTCCGCGGCCTCCTTTTATAACGTCTACGCTCCAGCAGGCTGCCAGCTCCAGGCTTGGATTTTCTCCATCGCGCACAATGTCCATTGCCCAAAAATTATACGAACAGGGGCTCATTACATATATGAGGACCGACAGCGTAAATTTAAGCAAAGAAGTTTTGCCTCAAATTTATAGCGCAATAGAAAAAGATTACGGCAAAGAATATTTAATGCCGCGGGCATATGCGTCAAAAAGCAAAAATGCGCAGGAAGCGCACGAAGCCGTCCGCCCGACAAACATAAATAAAAAGTCCGCCGGAGGAACCGAGGAACAAGACCGCTTGTACAGACTAATCTGGGAACGCGCCGTTGCGTCTCAAATGTCTGATGCTAAAATTTTGCGCACAAAAGTTTCAGCTAATATTTCAAATACATCAGTCAAAGAAGCAATTCCAAACTTTTCAGTCAACGGTAGTATTCTTATTTTCCCGGGCTGGCTGGCAGCTGATCCTGCAGGCAGAGGCGAGGATGTTGAATTGCCCCAAGTTTCCAAAAATGAAACTTTGAAACTTTTGGAAATATCTTCGGAAGGAAAACAAACCGAACCGCCCGGCCGCTATACCGAAGCCGGCTTGATTAAAGAATTGGAAAAACGCGAAATCGGCAGGCCGAGCACTTACGCCGCGATTACAAAAACAATCCAGGATCGCGGATATGTTATTAAAGACGGCAAAACTTTAAAACCCACCGACACCGGCGAAGTTGTCAGCGGCTTCCTTGAAAAAAACTTCACAAAATACATCAGCGACTCCTTTACCGCTGAAATGGAAAATGAATTGGACGAAATCGCGGCCGGAAAAATGAAATACGAAAAAATGCTCGGTGATTTTTACAAACCGTTTTTGAAAGACGTGAAAGAAAAAGACAAATCAACCGAAAAAATAACGAACTTGGGCGAAGCTCCGGCGGAATTCAAATGCCCGGTATGCGGAAGCGATATGATTATCAAGCTTTCCAAAAATGGAAAATTCTTAAGCTGCTCTAAATTCCCGGATTGCACGGGCGCCAGAAAAATTGACGGCTCAATTATGGAAGGCCCCAAAGATACGGGCGAGCTTTGTCCCAAATGCGGGGTTGAGGGAACAACGCCGCCAAAAGGAAAAGAGCCGGGCAGATTAATTGAGCGCGAAGGCAGATTCGGAAAATTTATCGCCTGCTCGAATTATCCGAAATGCAAATTCATCAAAACCAGCCCTGAAGAAGAGGCTAAAAAAAGAACCGGGGTCAAATGCCCGTTGGATGGCGGAGAAATTATGGAACGCCGCGGCAGATTCGGATTGTTTTATTCCTGCGCGAATTATCCCGATTGCAAATTCATAATGAAATCCAAACCCACCGGCAACATCTGCAAACTCTGCGGATCATTAATGATGGAAGGCTCTAAAACTATTCCTGAAAGATGCTCCAATAAATCCTGCCCCATGCATAATCCTCACAAATTGGATAAAGCAAAAAAATAATTTTAGCTTTTCATTGCGAGGCGCAAAGCAATCTCGCCTTCCTTCTTCTTTAAAAGAGGGATTGGGAAGGTTTAAATTTATTCTCATATGTCATTCCCGCGGAAGCAAGAATCTATTATTTTATTTTATAGGCTTGTCGAAGGGCGCTTATCATTCTAAATGTAACAAAGAGTCTCGCTTTACTTCTTTGTCATTCTGCGTTTACAGTCTAATTCTTTATTAAATTAAAAAATTTATGCTCAAGTAATTTGCGACTTAATCTTGCCAATCCTCATATGTTTTTTTAACCTCCGCGTCAGCTTCTACCTCAGATAAATATGGCCCAATTAAATCTATGTCTATTCTCCCATCATCTTCATCAGAGTGATGAGAATATAAATTTTTAAGTTTTCTTTTCAAAGAATGGCGAATCCCATCTTCTAAAGAAGTCGGGTAAGTAACAGTTGCATCCCTAACCATTCCGTCTCCTCTAGAAAATTGCCACTTTATGACATATTCCAAAGGAGTATCTAATGTTTGAAAATCATCCCTTAAAATCTCAAGGCGAACATCAAAAAAAGGGAATTCTTCACTTACTAATTCTCTTAAATTAAATACCCTCTTCCCTTTTAAAATTCCATCCTTAATATTTAAAATGACTGATTCAAATTCTGGACCATCAAATAAAGCATCAAGAAAATTCTCCATGTTTTTTTGTCTAAGCTCATGGTCTATTTTTCTTTGATCTACCCCCTTACCAAACCCTTCACCTGCTTCTATGTTCTCATTTGTTTCCTCACTCATTTCTTTTTGTTCATTTATCACCATTTCTTCTGCTTTTTTTGTTTCTTCTTTTTTTGGTTGATATTGTTCCATTTTTATTTATACCTTCAATAAACTCAGGTAATATTTTACGTTTTACTATTTTTTCCGAATTTCCGACTTTTTGCCTTTATTACTTAGGCATTAAATTAATTAACTTTATTTTACCCCCCCCATTAAAAATACAAGGGGTAGGAAAATCACCAGTAAACACTTTTAGCGATCGTCAAAAGTGTTTACTGGTGATTTTAAATACTTTTTAATTTCCCCGCAAAAACCTATAATTAAATCAGATTCTGAAATAAATTCGGGATAACACTAAAAATATGGACAAACCACAAGCCAAA
>DAHWFZ010000043.1 GCA_027336345.1 Candidatus Wolfebacteria bacterium | reverse complement strand
GAGCGTTTTAAAAAATCCAAAAATTTCACTTCAGCTGCCCGACGGAGCCGTAAGTTTGGATAATAATAACGATATGCAGGTTATTGAGCAAAATTTGGATGATATGGCTCCGGGCGTGCTGGTGAAAAAGACTTTTAAAATCGCTTTTATACGCGATGATCAAACCAGCGAAAAAATAAACGTTAATTTTTCTTATTTGCCAGAGACCCTAAACACCCGTTTTGAAAAAGACCAGTCAATTGAAGTTTTTGTGGATCAGCCATCGATTGATATGAGCCTTGTTACTCCCCAGCGGGTTTTCAACCGGGAAAATTTTCAGATTAACGTGAATTATAAAAACATTTCCGATTTCAATTTTGACAGCGCGCGGCTGCAATTGGTCTATCCCGATAACTTTACCTTTAAGAGCGCCTCCTTAAATCCGGACTCCGGAAATGCCGTTTGGAATTTGGGAGAGCTCGCGCCGGGAGCGTCCAGCACCATAGCCATCAACGGGTCGCTTCAGGGGGCTGACCAATCATTTTCGGAAATCAAAAGCCAGCTTTTTGTGACATTGGACGGCAAAGAATATTTGATTAATGAAAAAAATGCCAGCCTTGGCATTGCGTCTTCGCCGCTTTCTCTTTCAGTTTCGGTAAATAATAATCCGTCCTATGTCGCCGATATTAATGATTTTCTCACATATCAAATAAAGTACCGTAATAATACCGATGTGGGACTTAGTGATGTGATTTTGAAGGTGAATTTGACCGGAGAAATGTTTGATTTTTCAAGCCTTCAGTCAACCGGATTTTTTGACTCGGTTAATAATGCAATTACATGGAATGCCGGCAATAACCCTCAATTTAAAGTATTGGCTCCCGGTACGGAGGGGACTCTTAGCTTCCAGATCAGGACCAAAGCGGCGTACCCCATAAAGAGGATGTTTGATAAAAATTATTCCTTGAAGCTGCAGGCGGAAATAAATTCTCCGACCGTTCCTTATAACGTATCAAGCGACAAAACAGTCGGACTTGCCAATCTGGAAACCAAGGTTATGGGCAGGAGCGAAATCACGGCATCGCTTGTTTATGTAAGCGGCGCTTTTCCGGTAAAAGCGAATCAGCCGACGGTTTACGAGGTCCATTGGCAGATTAAAAATTATTCAACGGACATTACGAATGTTAAGGTTTCAAGCTTTTTGCAATCCGGCGTAAAATGGCTTAATGTAACAAAAAGCGACATTGACGCGGCTCCGGTTTACGATGACAGGACGGGGCAAGTGTCTTGGGCAATAGATAAAATTTTGGCCACAAAAGGAGTTATAAGCAATCCGTTGGAAGCGGTGTTTCAGGTTGAAATGACCCCCAATATAACCCAAGCCGGACAGCAGGCGCCTGTTTTAAATGAAACTTCTCTGACCGCAACCGATGATTTTACCGGAGCTTCATTATCCGCCAAAACAGATGTTTTAAAAACCGTTGAAATTGTGGCGCAATAACGCGGAGATGCCATTCTGAGGTGTTCGGAAGAGCGCGTCATTCTGACGTACTCGGAAGAATCTGCGTGTCATATGAGATCCTTCGCATTGCGCAGGATGACAAAATAAAATATGGAAAACAAAAACGAAAACACAATGGACAAAATAATTTCCCTTTGCAAAAGAAGGGGCTTTGTTTTTCCCGGTTCTGAAATTTACGGCGGGTTCGCTAATTCATGGGACTACGGCCCGGTGGGCGTGGAACTGAAAAATAATATCAAGCAGCTTTGGTGGAAACGGTTTGTGAAGCAGCGTGATGATATTGTCGGTATTGATGCGGCGCTTATTATGAATCCGAAAGTCTGGGAAGCCAGCGGCCATTTGGCGACTTTTAGCGACCCATTGGTTGAATGCATAAAATGTCATGAAAGATTTCGTTCTGATGATCCCAATATATTGTTTGACCATGTTTCAAATAAACATCCGGAGACAATAGCTAAAACTAAAGATGGTGAAACACAAATTTCCGGAACAGGATTTGGTTTTACTGAACCTAAGCAATTTAACTTGATGTTTAAAACATTTATCGGCCCAGCCGAGGAGCAGGCCAATGTTGCTTACTTCCGTCCGGAAACCGCGCAGGCAATGTTTGTTGATTTCAAAAATGTTTTACAGACTACCAGAAAAAAATTACCGTTTGGTATCGCGCAAATCGGAAAAGCCTTCAGAAATGAAATAACTCCGGGTAATTTTATTTTCAGAACGCGCGAATTTGAACAGATGGAAATCGAATACTTCATACCAAAGCCGTCGCGCGATGAAGATTGGCAAGGGTTTTTTGATAAGTGGGTTGAAGAAATGTACGGCTGGATGGAAACGGTCGGCATTGATACCAACAAGGTGAGCAATCTTGAAGTCCCGAAAGACGAATTAGCTCATTATTCAAAGAGAACAATTGATTTTGAGTATGAATTTCCATTCGGGAAAAAAGAGTTGTACGGTCTTGCGTACAGGACGGATTTTGATTTGAAGAATCATTTTAAAGAAGCGCCGTATAAAGAGGAGGAAGATGGCGAAGCATTTTGGCCTCACGTAATTGAGCCGACCTGGGGCGTGGATAGGACCGTTCTGGCTGTTTTGTGCAGCGCATACAAGGAGGAGGGAGACAGGGTTGTTTTAAAGTTGGACCCAAAGGTTGCTCCGTATAAAGTTGCAGTTTTCCCGTTGTTGAAAAATAAGCCGGAATTGGTTGAAAAGGCCAGGGAAATTTACAATGATTTGAAAAAAGATTTTACGACTGCGTGGGATGACAGGGGTAATGTCGGCAAGCGCTATTATGCGCAGGATGAAATCGGGACTCCGTTTTGCGTTACTGTTGATTTTGACAGCTTGAACGATAATGCCGTGACAGTCCGCGACAGGGATACGATGAAGCAGGAAAGAATTAAAATTTCAGCTTTACGGGATTACTTAAAGGAAAAACTGAAATAATTTTTAATTTTCTGTCATTCTGAGGTACTCCGAAGAATCTGATTTTTAAACAATTTTCAATTTTTGAATTTTGAAAATAAAAAAAGCGCTCACGACGGACAGTCGGAGCGCTTTGTTGGTTTTTATTCGCAGTTTGTTTTTTGTAATTCTTTTATTTTAAAGTGGTCTCCGAAAATATCGGATTTGGTATGCTGGGCAACTACCACTTTTCCGTTTTTGCACATTATAATTGTTTGCATCCCTCCGGTCATTATTGCCAATACTTTTTGGGATTTTGTTCTTTCCAGCGCCTCTGATTTTATCATCTCTCTTTCATATTTTCCACAACTGACAGCGGATAATGCCAAAACTATCACGAAGATAACCAACTTGGACAACTTTTTCATTATTTTATCCTCCTTATTCGGTTTGAAATCAAAGTTAAACAACTTTATACTGGAACCAGCATAATAAATGGTATTCATCCCGTCAAATATGATCGTAATTCTTCACAATATACGAAGTTTATATAATGTTGGCTCGATTTTCAGGACTTCTGATGCGGCCGGGGTTGAAAAAATATATCTTTGCGGTATTACTCCCAAGCCCATCGATGAATTCGGACGGCTAAGGAATGATTTCGCCAAAGTTGCTTTGGGCGCGGAAAAAACAGTGGAGTGGGAATATCAGAAATCGGCGAATCGTTTAATCGGCAAATTGAAAGATGGCGGATATAAAATTTTTGCCATAGAACAGAGCAATAAGTCGGAGCCTTATTACAGGCTAAAGTTAAAAGGTAAAAGTAAGAATGAAAGAATTGCGCTAATCGTCGGAAGCGAGGTGGGTGGACTGCCGAAAAGCATTTTAAACAAATGCGATAAAATTCTGGAAATTCCGATGAAAGGAAAACTGGTTAAACAAGCAGGGCATCCGAAACGCAGCGGCAAAGGCAAGGAATCTTTGAATGTTTCCGTGGCATTCGGTATAGCGGCATTTGAATTGGTGACCAAAACACTTAAGTACTAAAAAACTTAATAACAACAAAAATTTGTATTTTGGAATTTATCAACTATAATTACATAAACTAACGCGATTCAAAATATTCAAATACATCCGAATGTCACGAATTTATTCGTAGATTGGAATGTAGTTTGTAGTTTAGAATTGCTCGCGTAAGCAATGGATAACCAAAATTTGGAAAAAGAAATAAAAAAAGAAGTTAAAATGGAGACCGAGGCTATTAGAGAAGCCAATTGGCTTTTGCCGGCAAGTATTTTAGCGGCAGCCTTGCTTATCGCAGGCGCGGTTATTTATTCAACCGGGGTTAAAAGCCAGCCAGTTAAACAAGCGGCTCAAACCGGCGGTACTGCCGCCCAAACCGCCGATGTCCAGCTGGATGACAACGATGTTGTGTTGGGTAATCCCAACGCCCCCGTTACCATAGTGGAGTTCGGAGATTTTCAGTGTCCGTTTTGCTCAAAGTTTTTTAAGGAAACGGAATCTTTGATCCAGAAGAACTACATAGACGCCGGAAAGGTAAAAATGGTCTTTAAAACATTGGCTATTTTGGGAGGCGAATCAACAAATGCCGGGCTGGCTGATTATTGCGCCAAGGACCAGAATAAGTTCTGGGAATTCCACGATGCGATTTACAATACAGAATATGATGAATTGCAAAAGTATATCGCAGGCCAAGGCCCAAGCAGCGAAAATAACGGAAATTTAAACAGAACCTTGTTTAAAAAGATAGCAACCGACTTGAAAATGGATACAACCGCATTTTTAAGCTGCTATGATTCCAAAAAATATCAAAAGGCGCTGGATGCCAATTTGCAGCAGGCCCAGTCAATAATGGGATCGGTATCAACGCCGACTTTGTTTATAAACGGCAAGGAAATTCAAGGAGCTCAGCCGTACAGCGTTTTCTCCGGAGCGATTGACCAGCTACTGAAATAAAAAATAATAAAAAGCCGTTTTAACCACCGGTAAAGAAGCTTTTTGTTTCATTGTTTTTTTAAGCGTGTTTTTATATAATATGCCAGTAATGTCATTGTAAATAGTAGAGCGTAAAAGGTCGTTTTTTTGAAATTTTGTAATTTTTATATATGATCAGTATGAAATATTTTGACCGGATCAATCTTATTCTGGGAATTTGGGTTTTTGCATCGCCGTGGATCTTTGATCTTTCCGGAATTAATTTGGCCCTGTGGAGTAATGTCATCAGCGGAACTTTAATAATAATTTTTTCGCTGTGGCGTATTTTTGACAAGAAAATAGAATAAATAATATCGTTACGAAATACGAAGTGAATACAAAAATACGAAATTACTAAAATAAATCAAATTTTGTAATTTTGTGCATTTGTATTTTATCAGTATTTAGTAGTAAAAATATGGCAAAAGTAACCATATATTCAACGCCGACTTGCCCGTATTGCGAGATGGCAAAGGAGTATTTTAAAAAGAATAATGTTGAGTTTCAAAATTTTGACGTAAGCGCCGATGAAAAAGCGGCCAGGGAAATGATTGAAAAATCTCACCAGATGGGAGTGCCTGTAATTGATATTGAAGGTACAATAATCGTCGGTTTTGACAGGCCGTCGATTGATAAGGCATTGGGAATTAAATAAAAGTATCGATGCCAATATACAAATGATGCGGATGATACAAATGATACAAATAATATTAGTATCATTAGTAAATTAGTATATTCGTATCGATACAGCGAAGCTTTATGTACGACTTAATCATAATCGGAGGAGGTCCTGCCGGAGTTGCCGCGGGGATTTATGCTTCCAGAAAAAAAATAAATGCTCTTTTAGTCACCAAATTTTTTGGCGGAGAGTGGATTTCTTCCGATAAGATTGAGAATTTTATCGGCTTTAAAGCTATTTCCGGGCTTGATCTGGCAAAAACTTTGGAGGAACAATTAAGGTCCCAGCCGGAACCGATTGCCGTCAAAGATGGAATTACGGTGTCATCAATAAAAAAAATCGAAGGAGGTTTTGAAGTGGCGGATTCGGGCGAAAATACATATCAGGCAAAAAATATTTTATTGGCTTTGGGAAGCGGTTATAAAAAACTTGATGTTCCGGGAGGAAAAGAGTTTGAAGGAAAAGGAATTTTTTATTGTTCAACCTGCGACGCTCCGCTGATGAAAGGGAAAAATGTCGCCGTAATCGGCGCCGGCAATAGCGGCCTTGAAGCGGCAATCGACCTTTTGCCGTACGCTTCGGAAATCAATATTTTGCAGTACAACGATGTAATCAAAGGCGACGCAATATATCAGGAAAAGCTGAAAGCGGATCCGAAGGTTAAAATTATTACCAATGCCGTAACAAAAGAAGTTTTGGGAAGTGATTTTGTCAGCGGGTTAAAGTACACGGATGCAAACACCAACGAAGAAAAAACTTTGGAAGTTTCCGGAGTATTCGTTGAGATAGGATACAAACCCAACACGGATTTGATTAAAGGCTTGGTTAAGCTTGATGAAAGAGGGCATATTATTGTTGATCACAAAACATTCCAAAGCTCGGAAAAAGGAATTTGGGCCGCGGGGGATATGGCTGACGGGCTTTATAACCAATTTACAACCGCGATGGGAGACGCGGTTAATGCTGTGCTCAATATCTACGAGACGCTGAAGGTAAAATAGGAAATTATAGCGTTATCATTAAAATGGTGAATAAATTTTTAAAAATCATTATTGCATTGGCGATAGTAGGAATTATAATAGTGTTGGTAATTTTAGGAAGAGGGTTATTTACTATTCGCAGCAGCGTGCAACAAGATAATGCTTCAAATTCAGTAGAAAAAAATATTAATACCCAAGTTCAAGCTCCTGGAGAAAAACAAAATGAAATATCTAGCAATGTTGATTTTGATATTATCGGTTCAATCACAAATTTTAATTCTAAAGTACCTATGTTGACTGTTAATGTGGAATCAATTACTAGCAGTAAAGAAAATAAAAACTTCTTTTTTTGGTGGCTGAATAAACCTATTGGCATATTAATTAAAGATAATAATTTATTAGAAAATCAAAGCCAATTTGTTGAAAACAAGAAAGTTGAAATAAGGGGGATAATTGAAAGTATAAATATTAGCAAAGATGGTTCATTTAATGGCGGTAATTTTATTGCTAACGAAATTGTGATTAAATAGGAAAGTGCCATTGCGCCATAGCGTTTTTTGCTTCTTGGCTTCGCCACGCTTTTGGCGGATAACCAAAATCTATTATAGGGCTTGTTTTTTAAAAAGATTTTTATTACACTATTTGAAGCTAACTGAGGTTAGTTTTTTGTTTGGCATTTATAAAAATATGGCAAAAACCAATGAAGAATTAAATATCGCAGCCGCGGAAGAAATGGCTGAAAATACCGCCGTTGACGTGGACATCACCCTTTTCAAGGAGATGGCTGAAAACGGTGTTTTATACGGGCATAAAAAATCAAAAACACAGCCTAAGTTTAAGCCGTTTATTTTTACCACCCGAAATGGGATGGAAATAATTGATTTGGCGAAAACTTTGGAATCAGTTGATAAAGTCAGTGAATTTTTAAATAAACTTGTTAAGGAAAAGAAAGCAGTTCTTTTGGTTGGAACAAAGCCGGCAAGCTGGGAAGCTTTAGCCAAGATGTCAAAGACATTTAATTTCCCGATGATTAAAAACCGCTGGATTGGCGGATTGCTTACGAATTTCAAAAATATTTATTCCAGAATCGAATGGTTCAGGAAGACTACTGTTGATCTTGAAAAAGGAGCTTTGGACAAATACACGAAGAAAGAAAGAGTTATGGTCAGCAAGCAGCTGGATAAAATGAAAATAATTTTTGAAGGCTTGGATAATTTTACAAGAGTCCCGGACGCCATGCTTATTGTTGATACGACAGTTAAAGCCCATGACACCGCGCTCCGCGAAGCTGCAATAATGAAAATACCGGTTATCGCCATAATTGACAGCGATGACAACCCGGAAAAAGTCCAATATCCGATTCCGGCAAATGATCACTCCAAATTAAGCATTAACTGGATTATTGACAGGCTCATAGCCTCGGCGGAACAATCAAAAGAAATATAAAATAATTTTTAGTTTTTAATTTATAATTTTTAATAAATTCATTAATTATTTAAAAATTAGGGCTTAGAAATTGGAAATTTTTATCCCATGACCAGCGATATCCAAAAACTCAGAGAAGCGACCGGTGCGGGCGTAATGGAATGTAAAAAAGCTCTTGATGAAGCAAAAGGCGATTTTGACTCCGCAAAATCCATTATTTTTGAAAGAGGCCTTGCGAAAGCCGAGAGAAAAAGCGACCGGGCTACCGGAGCTGGATTGCTGGAAACCTATATCCATAACAACAGGGTGGGGGTTCTTTTGGAATTAAGATGCGAAACGGACTTTGTGGCTAAGAACGAATTGTTCAAAGAACTGGCGCACAATATTGCCATGCACATCGCGGCCGTAAATCCTTCCGGCATTGATGAATTGCTCAAACAGAATTACGTCAAAGACGAATCAATGACGATTGAAGAACTGATAAAGAGCTTGGTGGGTAAAATCGGAGAAAATATGAAAGTGGAAAAATTCTGCAGGTACGAAATTTAATAAAAGTATCGATGCTAATATGCGAATAATGCTAATTATACAAATATGAATTCATAATATATTAGTATTATTAGTAAATTAGTATATTCGTATCGATACAGTGAAGCATTGTACAATTTTATCATTCAAACCTTATTGTTTCTTTCTTTGGGGATAATGATTTATCTCGTGGCTAAAAAAGTGCCGCAGATTATTGATGTTGTTGACGAGAATCAGGGCGGCAGCCAAAAAGTATTTTCCAAAATAGATAAAGTGATAAGTTCTCTGCCGATGGAAAAATTCGATTTTGTTTTCAGCCAGATGCTTGAAAAATCACTCAGGAAATTCAAGCTGTACGTGATGAAACTTGATAACCAATTGACGCAGCATCTCAGGAAATATAAAAGTAAAACTGCGGCAAGCGCCGAAACTTTGAAAAAGCTTTCTTTGTTTGAAAAAGAAGGCGAAGCGGATCAGGCGGAAGAAGAAAAATTTGACGTGGAAATTCAAAACGAAGCTGAACAGAACAATTCCGAAACGGAGTCATCCTGAATGTAATGACTGATCTCGATTTATTTCCTGAGCCCGTCGAAGGATGCTATGTTATTACGAGGGACGAAGCAATCCCTCTCCTTTGCAAGGAGAGGTTAGGTGAGGTTTGTTTTATTTTCTGTCATCCTGAACTTGTTTCAGGATCTAAGCTAACGTCTTGCGATTATGCGGACGTTGTTTTAATATATATTAGTCATTAGTAATAAATTTTGCGCAGGTACCGAAGCGGTCAAACGGGGCAGACTGTAAATCTGCTGGCATACGCCTTCGGGGGTTCGAATCCCTCCCTGCGCACAAGTGAATAAAATGAACGCAGTGCCAGGGGAGCGAGACAAAGTCTTGTCTCGCGTGATGGATTCGAAGGGTTATATGAGCACATTGTGCCTTAGGCGCAAGAGCATCATTCCATAACCCGGGGACGTAATCCCTCCCTGCGCACATCTAAAAAGCCACCTGCTTTTATCAGGTGGCTTTTTTGTTCTAGCGGCTTTGTTTGATAGTTTTAAAAGGAATTTTTATGAACCCAGGGGAGAGTTACGGTGCATAACCTCAGATACATCCTGGACTCCATAAAATGCTAATCATGGAGTATTAT
>DAHWFZ010000042.1 GCA_027336345.1 Candidatus Wolfebacteria bacterium | reverse complement strand
GATTGTGAATTATGTTTGGCGACTTCCGCGGCCGTCAATGCAACGTTGCCGGAGGCGCCGCTTGCCGGAGATGGCGGCTGATTTTGCGGAGTATTTTGATTTGAAGCTGTTGCAACGGGGTTGATGATTTGGCCCAAATCACCGACATAATAATTTTGCAAAATACTCAAATCGCCTTGGCGGTGGGACTTAGCCGGACTGGAATCTTTGGTATTAAACGCATTTGTGCCGTCTTTCCCGCAATACGGGAGTATAGCGTTTGCGCCGCCGGAATGGATAGCCAAAAAGCTCGTGAGATTATAAACTTTATTGTTTATAATGCTCCAGCAATCGGAAACGCTATTATGCTTGGCAACTTCATCCGCTGTTAATATTGTCCCTGATGGAACAGCCGTGGCTGATGGCGCCAAAACGCTGTTTTTATTGCCAACGACCATTCCCGCGGCTAAAACAGCAACGATAATCGCCCAAAAAATAAATATTGAAACCCCAACCATTTTTTTCATATTTTTTATAAATATAATGCAAAGAATTAGAAATTATTTAATTTAAAATTAGAAATTAAAAATTTTATCAGCGCATCTTAAATTCCTCGGTGTGTATATTATAATTTTTTACTCCCAATCCGACAAATTGGCTTCTCAATGCCGCCATCATCGCCGCCGGCCCGCAAATAAAAATTTCCTTTCCTATGCTTCCTTCGCTGGCTTTGTTTATAAATTCTCCGCTTATCCTTCCGCTCTCGTTGCTGCAAAACGGCAATATTTTAAATTTTCCGGATTTTTCTGAAATTTCTTTCAACTCGTCGTAAAAAGCAAGTTCATCCCGGCTATTAACGCAATAATACAAATCAATTTCTTAATTATTTTCAAAAGTAAGGTTTCTGGCCATTGAAAGAAACGGGGCTAATCCTATGCCGCCGGCAATCCAAATTTGTTTGTGTTGGGGAAGAAAATTCAAATAAGAAAATTTTCCGAAAGGCCCTTCAATTTTTACTTTTGTCCCTTTCTTTAAAATTTTCAGCCGCGTCGTGAAATCGCCCAATTCCTTTGCCGTAATTCTTAATTTTTCCTCAGCAGGCGCCGAAGTTATTGAAAAAGGATGTATTTCTTTTCCGACAGCTTCGTCGTCAAAACTGATAAATATAAATTGTCCGGGCATATATTCCATCTTGGCTCCAATTGGGATCATTGATACCTCAACCGAATTTGAAGGCTCTTGTTTTATTTCATCCACGGCATAATCGTATTTTTTTACCAAAAATCTTGGCAAAACTGTCCGGTACAAAATTGCCCAATATCCGGCAAGTATTAAAATAGACATATATCCCATTAAAACCGGGCTTCGCGAAATATCGCTTGGAATAAAAAAAACATGCAGGCTCGCAATGACAAAAACCAATCCCAAAAACTTATGCGAAAATTTCCATATCTGATATTTTAATTTGACAAAAAAAGTAAGCGCCAAAAGAAACATCATCAATAGCAATGCCGCTTCCCCTGCTATTAGAACCCAATCGGAAGTAATTATAAAATTAAAAGCGGCACTGACAGAAATTAGCAAGAATTTTAACACCAGCGCCGCCGGATGTATTAAAAGCAACGAAAACGCAATCGCTCCGAAATTATGATGCGTTGTGTAGGCGCGATTCAGTCCATAAAAAATTTTATCCGTAAACTTTGCCCGAGTGCTTAAAACCAACACAAGCGCAAAAAAAGCCATCCCGGCCAAACCTGAAACTTGTCCGATGCTTGTAAAAACCAAAATTGAATTTAAAAATCTGGAACTCGGCGGCTCTGCCGATATCCAGATTAAAACAGGAATCAAAGCCAAGGCGATTACCAGCCCTGTTCCGAAATTATTTCTTAATATTCTGCCCATCTTTTTATTTTAACCGATAAACTGAAAAAACAAAAAGAAAGCCGTAACGTCTGCGCCCATATGATTCTAAAATGTCTTAAATTAATAGAATGCGCTTTTGCAAATGATATTTTATTGAGGCTGATGCGCGAGCGAAGCAAGCTTATGCGACGCCCCGTCGCTTGCCGCGGAAAAACCTTCATCAAACGCTAAAGTCTTTATCTATATGGATTAACTTCTCAATATTTTTACCGACTGACTTCGGAGTTATATGATTTTTTTCATTATACTCCATCTGAATTTTACGCCTGCGATTTACTTCATCAATCGCGCGCTTCATTGAGCCGGTGATTTTATCCGCGTAAAGGACAACTTGGCCTTTCACATTTCTGGCGGCGCGGCCCATTGTCTGCATAAGCGAAGTCTCGCTGCGCAAAAATCCCTCGCGGTCGGCATCCAAGATTGCGACAAACGTCACTTCCGGGAAATCCAATCCTTCGCGCAGCAAATTGACGCCGACCAGAACGTCGATTTTCCCTTGTTTAAAGCTGTTTAAAATTTCAACGCGATCCAAGGTTTTCACATCGGAATGCAAATAATTGGCCTTAAATCCTTCCTTTTTCAAATATTCATATAAATCTTCCGCTTGTTTTTTTGTCAGGGTATTTATGATTGCCTTTTCCTTTGCCTTCACAATGCGCTCAAGCTCGCTTATTACATCGTCTATCTGGCTTCTATTTTTCGTCTTATCAAAAACCGGACGCACCTCAACCGGAGGATCGATCAATCCGGTCGGCCTGATTATCTGTTCTACAACCTGCTTTGATTTTTCCAATTCCCATCCGCCCGGAGTGGCTGAAGTAAAAATTGTCCCGTCAATCCTTTTTTCAAACTCATCAAATTTCAAAGGCCTGTTGTCCAAAGCGGACGGCAGCCTCCACCCGTATTGGATCAACACGTCCTTTCTGGCTCTGTCGCCCTCATACATCCCTCTGACCTGTGGAACCGCAATATGGGACTCGTCAATAATGGTTATAAAATCCGGCACCATTTTACCTCCTCGGTTTTTCCTCGGAAAATATTCAAGCAAAGTATCGGGCGGCTGGCCGGCCAATTTCCCGGTGATATGCCTGGAATAATTTTCAATTCCATGGCAAAAACCCAGGCTCTTTAGCATTTCAGCGTCATAGCCGGTTCTGCGCTCCAGCCTCTCGGCTTCCAGATACAAACCGTTATCATTGAAATATTTTATGCGCTCCTTTGCCTCTTTTTTAATTTCCTTTACCGCAGACTCAATTTGCGGCTGAGTGGAAATAAAATGCTTCGGAGGAAAAATTACAGCCTCATTCAAGCTTTCGGTAATATTTCTTGTTACCGGATCAATAATCGCCAGACTTTTAACTTTTTGGTTTTCAAGTTCAATGGAATAAATAACGTCCGTTGACGACGGCATAATTTCAAAACTGTCTCCCCTTACGCGGAATAATCCTCTTTTAATGACTCCCGGAGTTCTTTCAAATTGGATTTTAACCAGCTGCCTTATTAAATCGCCTCTGGTAATTAATTTTCCCGTTTCCAGATGAACCGCGGATTCCCAATAATTTTCCGGAACTCCGAGATTGTAAATGCAGGAAACCGACGCCACAACTATAACGTCTTTCCGCGTTAAAAGCGCGCTTGTCGCGGCATGGCGCATTCTGTCTATATTTTCATTAATCATCGCTTCTTTTTCAATATAGGTATCGCTTATGGGCATATAAGCTTCCGGCTGGTAATAATCGTAATAAGAAACAAAATAATTGACGGAATTTTCCGGAAAAAAATTTTTATATTCGCTGTACAGCTGGGCCGCCAAAGATTTGTTGGGAGCAATCACCAAAACAGGCTTGTCAAAATTGGCTATGACATTGGCCATTGTAAAAGTTTTTCCCGAACCAGTAACGCCCAAAAGAGTCTGGTATTTATCCCCTCTTTCAATGCCTTTAATAAGGTTCTTTATCGCCCGGGGCTGATCGCCGGCAGGTTTGTAATCCGAGTTTAATTTAAAAATTCCCATATTAATTGATTATAATAAAACCCAAAGGCGGCAGCCATATGCGCTTGCCGCCATTATATAACATATATTTTATTATTCCGCATTACGCCAAATCATCGTCCGGCTTTTTTATAAAAAAATGATAAATTCCGAATCCAAGCGCAAGTCCGACGATAATGTCAAAAACCCAGCTGGTCAACAGCGATCCGATTACATCTATCAACGAAGCCGATACCGACGCGCTTTCATTTATTTTTATGGCCAAATACGCGTCAGTCGAACGAACGCCGCCCGAAGCATCGACATAATTTAAAACCGAACCGAACATTAAGGCGGTTCCGCTTCTGGTCAAACTTCTTACTCTTAATTTTATATTGACTGCGCCCTGTGATTGGGCCTTAACAGTCCCGATATTAAAACTTAAATTATCCCCGACAACATCGGCGCTCAAATTGGAACTTTCGTATTGGACATCGCCCGGAAGAACAATTTTTAGCACCGCCCTTGAAACAGCAGCCTTGCCGCTATTCTTATAAATAACGGAATAATCAATTGTGTCCCCGGCTGAAGGGTTTGCGTTGTCCGCCTGAGAATCCAAAGAAACGAATTCCGGACCTATTTTAGGAGCGGACTTTCTGACAATCGGGGTTGCGGAAAAATAACCGGTTGCGGCCGGAACGGACCGGACCGGGATTGGCGCAGTTTGGGAATTTGAAGAAACAAATCCGCTTGACGCCTGAGACGCCGACGACGGAGGCAATTGATTGTAAAAACTCAATGTTTCTCCATAAGATGTGCCGTTGGAATTTTGAGCCGCAATGCGGTAAAAATAAACAGTATTAC
>DAHWFZ010000013.1 GCA_027336345.1 Candidatus Wolfebacteria bacterium | reverse complement strand
GCACATCGTCGGGCTTATATTCCCTGACTGATCTGCGGTTTAAAATTTCTTTTATAATCATAATAATTCATTAAAAAATTGTTTACTGCATTTTAGTAAATTATTTTCTCATCTTAAACTTCTGCTCCGTAAACAGCAAATGCCAATCGATTTTGACAAACCAATAAATCAGGACAAAAAATACAAGCTGCGATATTATAAAATACGCGCTGAAAAATGACCCTGTTTTTAACAATGACATTGCCAAATGCTCCGATATTTTCAATGACGTCAGCGATAAAAATGAATAACTTGCAATTCTGCCGATAAAAAACGGAATTGCCACAAGCTTAAAAGGCATTTTTGTCAGGCCGTAAGCGATAAAAAGCTGGCTTGACGGCAATGGGCTGAAAGCATAAAAAAGAAAAATCCCAAAAGTAAGCGCCTTTCTTTTTTCCAAGTGCCTTTTCAAATCATCTATATTGTTTTTTGAGCGTTCCGATAAAAATTTACTCCGAATAATATTCCTTGAAAATACCGCCAGTATCAGCCTGCCGCAGGTTGCCGCCGCGGCTCCGATCAAAACCAAAAGAAGAACGCTATCCAGTTTGAAATAAACGGCAACAGCCGATAAAACCATCCAAGTCGGCGGGGCAAAAACAGGAATTATATTATTAATAAAAACCGTGACGAATATAATGGCCCAAAACATACCTTATTTTATCACTGTTATCGGCATTATTCTATATTGAAAAATTAAAAAACTTTTGGTAGACTAAATCCACAACTTAATATTCCGGCGTAACTCAATGGTAGAGTGGCTCCCTGTGAACAAACATTATTATTAGCTATAATTAAGTTATGGCTGATAAAAGAAAGTATGCCGATCGGCGAGAAGAGCTTATAAAGGCTGTCGCCAAAAGGAGCAGAAAGGTTAAGCTCATGGCTATCGAATACAAAGGCGGTAAATGCCAAGTGTGCGGATATAATAAATATCCAGGAGCACTTGATCTCCATCATGTAAACGGTAACAAATCCTTTGGTATTGGTGATAAAGGACATTCAAGATCTTGGGAAAAAGTTAAACAAGAAATTGATAAATGTGTCCTTGTATGCGCTAATTGCCACAGAGAAGTCGAGGCAGGCATAACGCAGCTTCCAGGAGTAATCCAGGATGAAAAACGAGGTGAAATCGGTGAAGCCCAATATGGGTAATACCGAGCCAAGTTCCGGTGTAAATCGGAAAAGGTGTAGAGACTATCCTTTATAGGAGTAGCTAATTGATTTATTGATTAGCGAAGCGCCCCGTCCCCCACAAATTTTGCGGGGGAATGATATAGTCCATCCCTAAAAGAAATTTTAGGACAAATGTAAGGAGTAAGTTGTAGGTTCGAGTCCTACCGCCGGAGCCATATAGGATGAACAGGGTCTAAAGCCCTGTTTTTCCTTTTATTATCGGGCTCATTCTCCGGTTCGATTGTTTGAAAAAACGGGTCGTTATCGTTGTGGTATTCGAGGACTTTTTTCATCAAATTTCCGTACGGTTCTTTGTAATTCGCTACAAATTTTCCGTCTTTTATCCTCAAATCGTCGAAAATAAACGACATTAATACTCTTTTCTCCTCAAGAGTTCGGGCAGGACTGAGATAAATGTCTCTTGCCGTCTTTACGAGCTCCAAAACCGTGATGTCCATTTTCGTAATCATTTTTTAACTGGACATTACCTTAAAGCTAACTTCCAGTTCATTTTTTGCATACTTTCCACACTGTATTAAGCATAAAACGGATTTTATGCATACTGTACTGAACAAAATACCCATTTTTTGTCCACTACAGTTATTTTACTGAACAAAATTAGTAAATTCAGGTGATTTTATGCACTATATTCACTAAATTTATCCCGGTTGACTTTATTATTTCACATGTGATACAATAGTGTCAAATATATGAAAAGCAGGAAAAACCTTTTAGAACAGCTAAAAAATCTGCCCCACTTTAGCAAAAACACTGTTTATCAGCTT
>DAHWFZ010000012.1 GCA_027336345.1 Candidatus Wolfebacteria bacterium | reverse complement strand
ATTGGTCTATTGGGCTTATTGCCCCATTGAAACATATTATTAACAAACTGCCCGCCGAAAAGTCCAATATGTTGTGGACGAGTACAAATTTTTGATTTTTATCAAATAATTCTTATAATAAAATAGCTTGCAAAAGGGCCTGTAGTCTAGTGGCAGAACAGTGCATTCGCATTGCACAGACGGCGGTTCGATTCCGCCCAGGTCCACCAAATAAAAAATCCCTCCGTTTTTTGGAGGGATTTTTTTATTATTTCCCAATCGCTTTAAGCCACCTTCTTTTTCCTATTTTTATAACAACTCCATTCGGAGACAATTTAATTTTTTGATACGGATCGCTTACAGCCTTATCATCGATTTTAACCGAGTTTTGGGCGATCAGCCTCCTGATCTCGCTGCTTGTTATTTCTTTGACCGGTATTCCGGTTCTTAATATTTCAAACAAAGGCGCCGAGCTTTCAGCAAAAACAACTTCCGACATTTCCTCCGGCACTTCTTTATTGCTGAAAACTTTTGTAAATCCACCGGCTGCTTTTTCCGCTTCTTTATCGGAATAAAAAGTTTTCACTATCTCATACGCCAATTGTTTTTTAAGCGTCATCGGATTTTCCCCGCCTCTCAACTTCTTCTCAATTGACAATAAGTCATGTGAATAACCCAAAACCAGCTGGAAATAATTTATCATCAAATCATCTTTCAATGACATCACCTTCCCGTACATATTTTCCGGAGTATCGTTAAGACCGACATAATTTCCCAATGATTTGCTCATTTTTTTAATACCATCAAGGCCGATTAAAAGCGGCGCCAAAATCGCCACCTGAGGTTTAAGCCTGTTTGCTTCCTGCAATTGCCTGCCCGCCAAGATATTAAGTTTCTGGTCAATGCCGCCGATTTCAATATCACTGCTTAAAACCACGGAATCATACGCCTGCATCAAAGGATAAAAAATTTCATGAACCCTGACTTCAAGCTGGTTATTGATCCTGTTTTTAAAATCTTCTCGGTCCAAAATGCGGTTTAAACTAAATGATCCCGCAAGCTTCAAAATATCCTCAAACTTCATTTTTGAAAACCACTTTGAGTTATAAAAAACTTTAATTTTTTTTACATCCAGCGCCTTTGAAAGCTGGCTAATATAAGTCTTGACGTTTTTTTTGATTTCCGCGTCCGAAAGCACGGGCCTGGCAATATTACGTCCCGAAGGATCGCCGATTTTAGCCGTGTAATCGCCGATAATTATATTTATATTGTGCCCTGCTTCCAAAAACTCGTTAACAATTTTTAAAACCACATAATGCCCCAGATGAAGATCCGGAGATGTCGGGTCCATTCCAAGCTTTATGTTAAGCGGTTTTTGGTTCTTCCGGGCTTCATCTAAAATTTCATGCAGTTGTTCGGCGCTGATGACTTCCGCGGCTGCATTTTCCAATAATTCAAGGTTGATTTCTTTAATTTTAGGCATTCCCTGTAGTAGAACTGCGAATTTAAAATTTGAAAAATTTTATTTTCAATAATTTACCCGCATTTCTTTATTCCTTATTTTTGCCCAGTAATATAAACCACTTAAAAATCGTTCGCAGTTTCACTACGGGGCATTTATATATTATATTTTATTTTTAATATATTTTCTATCTTATTACTCCGCCGCCGATCATCTGCCCGCCTTTTCCATAAATAACAGCGGACTGGCCCGGAGCCACGAATTTTTGCGGTTTTTCAAAAACTACTTTATAATTTTCTGTTCCCGAGATTATAATTTCCGCCTTAAACAACGGCTGGCGATAGCGCGCGCGGGCAAAAATTGCTTGCCCCTTAAGGCCAGGATCAATAAAATCAGGAATAAAATTAATGTTTATCAAATCAACTTCTTTTTTATATAATTCAATATTTGTATCTCCCTGCGCAACAATAATTGTATTTGTTTTAAGGTCTTTATCGGAAACATAATAAGGCAAATTATTTTTCTCTCTTTCGCCCTTGTTATGCAATCCTAAATTGAGCCCATGGCGCTGTCCGATGGTATAAAACCATACTCCTTCATGTTCTCCGACTTTTTTTCCGGAAGTATCAAGAATATTCCCTTTTTTAACCGGCAAAAATTGTTTCAAAAAGTCTCTGACGCTGATTTGCCCCAAAAAACAAATCCCCTGTGAATCTTTTTTGTCGGCTGTCGGCAAGCCAGCTTTTTTGGCAATCACCCTTATTTCGGGTTTTAAATAATCTCCAATTGGGAATAAACAACACTTCAACTGCTCTTGCGTTAAAGTCCATAAAAAATAACTCTGATCCTTATTTTTATCCTTTGCCTCGGAAAGTTGAAATAATTTTTTATTTATCCCCTTTCTTTTTACTTTTCCCTTTTCACTTTCCACCGTGCGTACCCGCACATAATGCCCCGTTGCCACATAATCCGCTCCCAATACCAAGGCTTTTTTTAAAAACAGGCCGAATTTAATCTCCTTATTGCACATCACGTCCGGATTTGGAGTAATTCCATTTTTATAACCGTCAATCATA
>DAHWFZ010000110.1 GCA_027336345.1 Candidatus Wolfebacteria bacterium | reverse complement strand
TGAGGTGCGTGAGGCCTGGGTACCCCGCGACGCTAAATTTAATAAAGTATTATTAAATTTGCTCTGCTCCGATTCCCAGCAGCCCGACAGAATAAAGTTAGTTTTATGATAACTAAAGAGATAACTCAAGTAGGAAATCCGTTAATTAGAGCCAAAGCTAAAAAGGTTACTAATTTGAAATCGAAAAAGGTTCAGCAAATTATTGCCGATCTTGCAGACTCAATGAAACACTATAATCTTGTTGGTATGGCTGCTCCGCAGATTGGAAAAAGTTTTAGAATTTTCGTTTCAGAAATCCGGGAAACAAAATTAAGAAAAGATCAAAGTGTTAAAAATGTTGATCAGTTAAGGATTTATATAAATCCTCAGATAATATGGCGCTCCAAAAAACAAGTTATCGGGTATGAAGGCTGTGGTAGTGTCGCTTTCGCGAATATTTTTGGATCTGTTAAAAGGCCCAAAAGTGTTATTGTAAAAGCTCAGGATAAAGACGGTAATATTTTTAAATTGAAAGCCGATAATTTATTAGCCAGAGTTATACAGCATGAATATGATCATCTTGATGGAATAGTTTTTACAGACAAAGCGGACCCAAAAAGTTTTATGAGCCGGAATGAACATCTTAAAAAGTTTAAAAAGTAATTTTTATAATGGCGTATAAAATAATAAGAATTGTTTTATTTTTAGCTCTTTTTTATTCTTTAATTTTTCTGTACGATTATAATATTAGGTTCAATTCTCCCAAATTATATAAGGCGCCATCAATGTTTTGCCAAACGCGTTTTATTGGCATAACCTTACCGCCGGTTGGCATATTTATTTGCCCTGATTATTTCGGTGACGATAATCTTCGTAGACATGAAATGGTTCATTGGGTTCAATATAGGCGTTATGGCTCAATCGGTTTTTATATTGAATATGCTTTGGCATGGATTAAAGGAGGATTTAGCTATGATAATAATTGGATGGAGAAGGAAGCCGTTAATTTAAGCAATGTAAACCCAATAAATTTTAAGTAATATGATAACTTACGATGATTTTAAAAAAATTGAATTAAAAACCGCGAAGATTTTGAAAGCGGAAAGGGTTGAAGGCTCGGAAAAACTTATCCGGCTTGAAGTTGATTGTGCTGACCCTTCAACAAGTTCAGGGCAAGACAAAAATGAAGCAGGTGAATTTGTTATCAGGCAGATTGTTGCCGGAATCGGATTGAAATATCAGCCGGAAGAGTTGATCGGCAAAACTATTATAATTGTGGCGAATTTGGAGCCGAGAAAATTAATGGGCCTAGAAAGCAGGGGGATGCTCTTGGCGGCAAGCAACAGCGAGCAAGGGCCGATTCTTTTGACTGTAATGGAAGAAATTAATCCTGGCTCGGAAATTAGATAAGTTTTTATGTTCTCGTGTTTTAATGTTTTAATGATTTAAGTATGAGAGAAACTCCCAAAAGTTCAAAAACAAAGTTTTTCCTTTCATTTTTGTTTATAATGGCGGCGGGAATCGCCGGTTATTATTATTTTGCGCCATTTAAAAGTTTTGCCGATAATCTGGGCACGCAAATGAATGCCGCTTTGATTTTGGCAATTGACGGGACAAAGGAGCAGGTTAGAAATTTGGTTACCAGTAATATTTTGCCCAAAAATCCGGCAGATCAGCGGGAAGTGCTGATGAAAAAATTGCAAAGCAATTTGGATCAGCTAAAAACAAAAATTTCAGCGACAAATGCTTCCATTGATAATAATCTTGTTAATGAAGCCAATTCGGGCGCGGATTCCGGCAGTAATTCCGTATCGGGGCTGATTAACAATTCCCAACAGTTGATTACCCAGCTTCAAGCTGTCAATCAAAACGGGTCCGTGGCGCAGAATGTCGCCAACCGCGTTTTGGACGTGGTTTTGCCCATGAAAGAAAATGCTGTTAGCTGCCAGACAACTCCGGCAAATTAGGGTATAATTCCATATGATTTTTTGTGATGGCACATGGGCTTGTCTTTGCGAGGAGTACCCGACGAAGCAATCACGGAGATAGAGATTGCCGCGGAGTACCTCGCAATGACAGTTTCTTGACGTTAACGCGGAGGAAGCCAGTTTCTAATAAACACGAAAATCATATAATAGGAACAAGTAGAAACTAATGTTATAATTTTAAAAAATGGATAAAAAATTCAAAAAAATAACTTTAAAAAACGGATTGCGCGTGATACTTGTTCCGCAAAAAGAAAGTTTGTCCGCGACTGTTTTGGTTTTGGTTGAAGCCGGATCAAAATATGAAACAAAAAATATCAACGGCTTGTCGCATTTTTTGGAACATATGTGCTTTAAAGGAACGACAAAGCGTCCGACTGCGCTTGATATCGCATCTGAACTTGAAAGTATCGGCGCTTCGTACAATGCGTTCACCGGACAGGAATATACCGGCTATTACGCCAAAGTAAGAACCAGCCATTTGAACATAGCGCTTGATGTGGTTTCGGATATTTATCTCAACCAGCTTTTTGACCAAAATGAAATTAACAAGGAGCGCGGAGTGATTATTGAGGAAATTAATATGCACGAAGACCAGCCGATGGATAAAGTCGGTGATTTATTTATGGAACTTATGTACGGGAATCAGCCGGCGGGCTGGACTATTACCGGCAAAAAGGAGAATATTGAAAAAATAACCAGGGAAGATTTTATTGAATATCACGGCAAAAATTATGTCGCCAGTTCCACAATTGTGGTTGTTGCCGGAAAGTTTGATGAAGAAAAACTGATGGCTGAAGTTAAAAATAAATTTGCCGGGATTTCAAGCGGCAAAAAACATAAAAAAGTAAAAACAAAAGGAATTCAGAATAAGCCGGCAATTAAGGTGGAACATAAAAAAACAGACCAGACTCATATTATTCTGGGGGTAAGGGCGTTTAGCCTTTTTGATAAGAGAAGATATGCGTTGGAAGTTTTAGCCGATGTTTTGGGCGGAGGCATGAGCTCGCGGCTGTTTCAAAAAGTGAGGGGAGAGCTTGGAGCCGCTTATTACGTTTATGCTTCGG
>DAHWFZ010000109.1 GCA_027336345.1 Candidatus Wolfebacteria bacterium | reverse complement strand
TTCCGGCGCTTTGAAAAACGCGATTGACTGGCTGACAAGAGGGGAAAAACAATCGCTGGATGCGAAAGTGGCAGCAATTTTCGGAGCTTCGCCCGGAATTCTGGGAAGTATCCGCGGACAGCTTCAACTGAGGCAGATTTTATTATTCGCCAATGTTTTTATTTTGCCTCAGCCTCAAGTTATTATCAGCGCGGCACACGAAGCATTTAACGACGACGGTTCTTTTAAAAATGATAAGACCGCCCAATTGTTGAAAGAGCTTGTTGAAAAAACATTAAATTTTTCACAAAAAATAAAATGAAACACGAACTGCCAAAATTACCTTATTCATACGATAGCCTTGAGCCGTTTATCGATGCCAAGACGATGGAAATCCACCACGATAAGCATCATCAGGCTTATGTCAATAAATTAAACGAAGCTTTGGCCGATTATCCGGCCTTGCAGGAAAATACTTTGGAAGAATTGCTGCAGTCTTTGGATAAAGTCCCGGCTGAGATCAGGACTGCGGTCAGAAACAACGGAGGCGGGCATTTCAGCCATTCATTGTTTTGGAATGTTATGGCGCCTAAAGCCGGCGGGGAATCCGTCCAACAAGCTCAGGATGAACCAAAGGGGAAATTGGCAACTGACATTATCAATACTTTCGGAAGTTTCCAGAATTTTAAAGATGAATTCAGCAAACAGGCAAACGGGCTTTTCGGAAGCGGCTGGGTTTGGCTTTATGTTGATAAAAATGACGGAAAATTAAAAATAGGGCAGACTCCGGGGCATGATAATCCTGTTATGATCGGCAATAAGCCCTTAATGGTTTTGGATGTCTGGGAACATGCTTATTATCTGAAATATCAGAATCGCAGACCGGAATATACAGAGGCTTGGTGGAACGTGGTTAATTGGGATTACGTTGAATCTATTTATAATCAAAACTAAACCCCATAGTGAATTTTCGGCTAATTTCTAAAATAATCCGCCAACTTAAAGCCGAAAATCTACTACAGGGTAAAGGCCGAGTATTCTATTATGTCATCCTGAGCTTGTCGAAGGATCTCAAAAATATGCGGAGATTCTTCATTACATTCAGAATGATAGCATAACCATATGATTAAAAATATCGGAACTGTTGATAAAGTTATAAGAATAATTGTCGGGTTGTTTTTGGTTTATTACGCGATAATGAATTATGCCGATTCAATGACATTGGCAATTATCGCCGGAATAGCCGGGCTAATTTTATTGATTACCGCATTTACCGGATTTTGTTATTTGTATAAAATTTTTGGAATTAGCACCAAGAAATAATTTACCGGCTTTAAAAGCGCGGGGATGATTGATAATTCTGCGATTAAAATGGAGCGGGGGACCGCTCCATTTTAGTTAATGAGCCTTTTGCGACAGTTATTAATGTTGATTGCCAATTTTATGGATGTATAATTATTATTAATGAGTACTAATAAAAAATTACTGACGATATTTATTATTTTTGTTGTTTTTGACGCCGGTTTGTTACTGTACTATTTTGTTTTTAATTCCAATCCGGTTATTTCCGAGGTTAATACTTATCAGTCAATTCCGATTCAAAAAATAACCGATATCGCGGTTGAGTCGCTTGACGCAAATCAGCAAATTGCAAGCCCGTTGGGAATAGAAGGTCAGGTAACCGGGCCGTGGTATTTTGAGGGGGTATTTCCGGTTGTGTTGCTGGATGCCAATGGGAAAGAAATTGCCCGCACCCAGGCTCGCGCGCAAGGGGAGTGGACTACTCCAAATTTTGTTCCGTTTAAGGCGGAACTGACTTTTACAAAACCCGAGACTTCAACCGGAATTGTAAGGTTTATGAATGACAATCCGAGCGGATTGGCGAAAAATCAAAAACTTTTGACGTGCCTATTAAATTTTAGTTTAATGCGTGTTTTTAGTTGATGTTGACAATAAGGTTAACAATTGTTAACCTTATAAAATATTAAGGTTAACAAAGATTTATGGAGAATAATAAAATAACAAAATATTTATCCGTGGTTGAATTGGCGAAAATGCTTGGCGTAAGCAGGGTAGCTGTTTTTAAGCGTATTAAAAAAGGGCAAATATTCGCTGAAAAAATCGGACGTTCTTATTTTATTCCTGCAGCTGATGCCGAAGGGATTGTTTCCGGCGCAGCGCCTAAAGAGCTAACACAGGAACAGAAAGAAATTGTGAAAAGGGCGGTTGAAAAAGTGGTAAAAGAATACGGGGAAACTTTGAGATTATTGGGGAAAGAATAAAATTAATATGCGCATTAACCGGATTACAATTTTAGATGTTGAATATACCGCGCATCGTCTTGCTCGGGAAACAATGATTTGGTCTGAACCAATACCGGATTTTAGTACAAGATATTCTAATGCGCTTGAAAGATGCATTGAACAGCCATTCCAATCATTTGGAGGAAAACAGCTCTATCCGGGATTAAATAAAAAAGCATCAATCCTTTTTTATTTAATGATTAAAAATCATCCATTTAAAAATGGCAATAAGCGTATTGCAATGACAACATTATTTTATTTTTTGTATAAAAATAAAAGGTGGATGCGCGTTGATAATCAGGAATTATATAATTTTGCCAAATGGGTGGCAGAAAGCAATCCAAAATTAAGGAAATCAACCATGGATGCCATAGAAACTTTTTTAAATGAGTATATTTTAGATTTATAAATATATTCTTTGAATACAGATTCTGAAACACCTGTCTGCCGACAGGCAGGAGTTCAGGATGACATCATAATAATTAATCTCTTCTTTTTAGCGCTTGCTCAAGGGTTTCTTCGTCGGCGAATTCTATTTCTCCGCCGGTCGGGATGCCGCGGCCCAAGCGGGAGAATTTATCGGCAAAGCCTTCAAGCTCTTTTCTGATTACCATTGCATTTAAGTCCCCGTAAGTTGTCGGGTTAGTGGCAATAATAATTTCTTGTGCCATGCCATGAGATTCTTCGCTTTGGGGCTCAGAATGACTAATAGGAAGTTTTTTAATATAATTTTTTAATACATTAA
>DAHWFZ010000104.1 GCA_027336345.1 Candidatus Wolfebacteria bacterium | reverse complement strand
CTCACGGGTTTTGATAAGAACCGTAAAAAAATAAAAATAAAAGCCATTGGCTTTTTGGCAAAAATTTTCCAGCATGAGGTTGACCATTTAAACGGCACGCTTTTTATAGACAAAGCGACAAATCTCCACGAGCACGAACCGGCTTCAAGCCACAAAAATATATAACTTAACAACCTATCATAATTTCTATGCAGTCGCATAGAAATTATGATAGAAAATAAAAAATGAAATTTATTTTTTTCGGCAGTCCTGAATTTGCAAAAATCATCTTAGCAAAGCTCATTGATGCCGGATTTATTCCGGCCGCCGTCGTTTGCAACCCCGACAGGCCTGTTGGCAGGAAAAAAATAGTCACTCCCCCGCCCGTTAAAGAAGTGATTAGGGAAAAGGGATTAGAAAAAAGCGTACAAATTTTTCAGCCTGAAACACTTTCCTCTATTTGCTCATCCCTTTCCTCTTTAAGCCCGGATTTGTTTATAGTCGCGTCTTATTCCAAAATCATTAAAAAAGAAATATTGGATATCCCCAAACTTGGGACTATAGGAGTGCACCCCTCTCTTTTGCCAAAGTACCGCGGCGCTTCGCCGATACAAAGCGCGATTCTGAATGGAGAAATAATCACGGGAGTAACATTATATATGATTGACGAAAAAGTGGACAATGGGCCGATGATCGCCCAGCAAGAATTCCCAATCTCCAATTTACAATTTCCGGAATTACTTGAAAAATTGGCAAAGCTTGGAGGCAGTATGCTTGTTGAAACATTGCCGAAATTTTTAGCGGGCGAAATAACTCCGCAAGAACAGGATTACGACCGGGCGACATTTACAAAAAAATTCACAACTCAAGACGGATTTATAGAAAATTCCGATTTGGAAAAAGCAATTAACGAAGGCGGAAATATTGCTGTCAAAATTTTTAATAAAATCCGCGCCCTTAATCCCGAACCTGGGACTTGGACCCTTCGACAAGCTCAGGGTAAACTCCAGCGGATGAAAATTCTGGAAGCTGAACTTACTCTTGAAAATAAATTGAAATTAAAAACTATTCAGTTTGAAGGCGCGCCCCGTCCAAAAATTTTATAAGTACAGTTAATATTTTAAATAAACTTATGCAGCTCTGATATTTTAATTATTCTTATATACTTTATATGTAGATTTTTGTTCGGGGAAAAAACCTCAGCGCCTTTAAGTTATTGTTACGCTGATATGCTTAAGCATATCAGCCATAAATATTTATTTATAACAATAAAAAAACAGCGTCCAGAGGCGGCGCCGTTTTTGGGAACAGGCTGGTTGTTTTTTACAAATACAACTTATAAAAAATATAGTTTTTTGGCTTTTGCGAATATGATATTTCGCCAAATTTTATATTAAGTTGATTGAATCAACAACAGCTTCTCCACGGGATATGTAAATGTAACTGATTTAAGTTTAACCTATCCTAAAAAGGAGTCAAACTCTAAAATGGGGATAACTTCATATGATATTTTGCGATCGTAAAATACTGGAGAAAAAACTTAAAAGCTGGTTTTTAAACCAATAAACTGATATATAATTAAGGTGTACCCCGTAGTGAGCTGCGATATTAGTCCAATTTTCGCTGTTTACCAAAGGGGTAGGTTATTAAAAGAATATAATTAAATTTTAAACAGGCCTGCATTATAAAACTCGCAAGAGAAAATAAATCGCAGCTCTACTAACGGGGATGCTAATAGATGATGTAACAATCAAGGTTGAAAGCGGCAAAGGCGGCAAAGGCGCCGTGGCCTTCAATAAAAACCTGATGAGCTTGGGACCCGCCGGAGGCAGCGGCGGAAACGGAGGCAATGTTTATATTGAAGGCATTGTTGACCTTAGCGCATTAAGGCATTTCAGGAACCAAAAAGAATTTTACACGGAAAACGGCCAGGATGGCCGCGGGCAGTTTGTTGACGGAAAAACCGGCAAAGATGTTATTTTAAAAGTTCCGGTCGGCACAATCATTCATAATCTGAATACAAAGCAGGATTTTGAAATCGTAAAAATCGGAGAAAAAGTTTTGATTGCCAAAGGAGGACACGGAGGCAAGGGCAATTTTCATTTCCGTTCCGCCACCAACACCACCCCGAAACAATTCCAGGAAGGAAAACCAAGCGAAACATTTAAGCTGCGTATGGAATTAAAACTAATTGCCGATGTCGGCTTTATCGGATTGCCTAATGTCGGCAAAACCAGTTTATTGAACGAACTCACCGCCGCCAACAGCAAAGTTGCGAATTATCCGTTTACAACCCTGGAACCGAACCTTGGAGTTTACTATGAACTGATTCTTGCCGATATTCCGGGGCTTATTGAAGGAGCTTCAGTCGGAAAAGGACTGGGAATTAAATTCCTGCGCCATGTTGAACGCACTAAAATTTTATTCCACTTTATTTCAGCCGAATCTATTGACCCGGCAAAAGATTATAAAATCGTCAAAAACGAACTCAAAGCCTACAATCCCGAATTGGCAAAAAAGGACGAGTATTTGTTTTTAACCAAAATTGATATGGCCACTCCCGCGGAAATAAAGAAAAAATTAACAATTTTAAAAAAACTGAACAAATCAGTAATTCCTTTTTCAATTCTTGACGAAGAAAGTTTAAAAAAAGTAAAAGAAGTTTTAAACAAGATCAAAGACGAAAAATTCGCAACTCAGATTTCAGATTAAATAATGGAAATTAACTTCTTGTAAACACGCTCAAAAATTTCCGCATTTTTTGCGTACCCGTACGGATTTGCCGGAGACGGATGAAATATCGGGAGTAAGTTATATTCTTTCCCTCCCAAAACAATCTTGTATAATTCTCCTGTTTTAAAATCAGTATGCAACTGATTATTAAAAACCTCCAAGGTTTTTTTGCCCAAAGGGATTATTATTCTGAAATCATTTGCAGCGACTTGTTTTAAAAATATACTCCAGCACTTTTGCCCGCAAATATTCAATGACTTTTTATCCTGTCCAATATAGCATTTGGCTATATTTGTAAACCCGCAATTTTCTGCGGATAAATCAAATTTCAGAAGCAGCTTATTTAATATCCTGCCCGTACCCAATAATTTTCCTTCAGCCGTATAAAATGCCTTGCCGGATTTTCTCCACCCGTTTTTTGACAAAGATTCCCCCACAATAAGAACCTTGCTTCCTTTGCCGGTGCCTTTCTGCAAAAAATTATCGGCTGAATAATTTTTATCGCCGCAATGATGCTCCTGCTCGTCAAAAAAATCGCTGCTTCCCATAATTAAACAATAAGCGCCAACAAAACAATAACCAAAATTACAAACAAAAGTCCGATTGTATAAAGAACCAGCTTTACCGCCTCCTTTTTAAATCCATCCAAATACCATAAAATCGGCCTGCCGAAAATCGTTATTCCCATTACGGCAGCGGATAATACAAATAATAACAGCACCACAACCCCGGACAAAATATTATTATTTGCCTGTCCGATTTTTCCATTTTCCATATTTGCCATAATAGCAACGACAACAGCTATGTATAGAACGGCAATTGATGAATTTACTAAGGCGTTTTTAATTATTTTTTTGCTATTCATATAAATTTAAAGTCCTTGCAAATTATAATCTGTTCCCGAATTAATTGAATTAACCTGTTGGCTTATTGAATTCATAAGCGCAATTGTAAGCCAAATTGTTGCCGCCGTTGATACGATTGTTAACACCAGTGCCGCAATAGCGATCTTTTTTGATTTTGCATCCGTCTGCTTTAAATATTTCCATACATACCACAAACCAAACGGCGGTAAAAAAATGCTTATAAAATATATTACTATTTGCCTTGATATGGTTGTTTTTTCTTTAAGCATCTTCCCGCAATTCGGGCAAAAATACGCATCAGCCGGAACTTCCGCCTTGCAATATCTGCAAACAATCTGTGGAATATCAGCCATATTCAAATAATAACCTAAATTTCCGGCTACATCCACTCTTGTAAATAAATATGGATAATTTGTTTGATTTCTAACGCTCGGGTTAAACCGAGCGAAAAAATATGTTATATTTTCATCATGAGTACCACAAGTAAAAAATATTTCGACAAAAAATTCAAAACAGAAATTTGGAGCCGATTCATAAAAAATATTGCCGCTATAAAATCGGAAAAAGATCTTCACAACATCCTGAGTAAATTATTTACCCCCCAGGAACTGATTATGATGGAAAAACGCTTGGCAATTTTACACTTATTAAACATCGGAAAAAGCTACCGTCAAATAAGCGAGATCGCAGATATTCATTATGACACTATAAGTTTTGTCAAAAATCAATACGCTCCAAAATTAAAAAAATCCAT
>DAHWFZ010000103.1 GCA_027336345.1 Candidatus Wolfebacteria bacterium | reverse complement strand
TTAATTAAGGGAAAATCAATTAAGGAAGCTCAAAAAGATAGTTTAAAAAAATATGAAGAAAAAATGAATGACTTATTAAGCACCAAAACGCCCAATTCATTTATTTTGCCCTTTTTACATTGGAATAAAATGTTTCAAGTCTGTTATGAAAGGGAAAATATAAATTGTGTTTAATTTATATTTTTATCAGTTAATTTTTCAGCATAAGAACCCAAAATTTTTTAAGTATTTTCTTTAACTCCTTTAAAGATGCTTTTGAAAGTTTAATCATAATTTTTTTAGATTTTTATTTAATTAGCAGCTAATTTTCGGATAGGAATAGTGGTTTTTGGTAGTTTTAGCAATTAAATAGTTTTTATTGACTTTTGGTGGGTATAAAATATGCTATGTTATAGATAGTGTTTAGGTCTTAACAAATTAATAAGGGGGAAAATCAAGTGGACGCCAATTTGTTTGTTGCCAAAGGGATAAACGTATCCTGTAGAACGATAAACGGAACATCCTGCATACTTTTTGAAGACAAAAAAGAAGTTGTTTCTTTAAATGAAACGGCAAGTATTATTTGGGAAATGATTAACGGTGCAACAAAAGTTGGAGATTTAATTCAGGAAAGCATAAACAATTTTGACGGGGATAGAATTTTTATTGAGAAATCAGTAATTTCATTTTTAGAGGAGCTTTCTACAGAGGGAGCCATTGTGTTTTCATTAGAAAAATTTGAGGGGGTAATGAAAAATGTTTAGCGAAATAAAAATACGTGATATCACTGATCTAGCTAAATGCCTCATTGTTCCGGTTTCTGTGCTAGTCGAAGTTTGTTATACATGCAATGAAAAATGTGTGCATTGTTGTTTGGATAATCATAACCAAAGAGGGATGAGTTTAAAACAATATGAAATGCTTTTTGACCAAATGGTTACAGCAGGAACATTTTTTGTGATATTAACCGGAGGAGAACCATTCACGAGAAAAGATTTTATGGACATAGTGAGAGCTGCAAGAAAGAGGCGTCTTTCTGTGACAATATTTACCAATGGGACTTTGCTTTCTGAAAAAGATATTTCCGATATTGCAAAATTATTTGTTCAAGATGTTCATGTGAGTATATATAGTACCAATGAAAAAGTGCATGACAGTATAACCCAAATTCCCGGTTCTTTTCGCAAGAGTATTTCAGCAATCAGGGCTATGGTTAAAGAAGGTATTAATGTGAGAATTAAATGCCCTCTTATGCTTGCTAATGCTAATGATATTAGTAATTTAGTAAAAATGGCCGAAAGTCTCGGGGCTAAGATGCAATTTGCAACTACCATAACAGCAAGAAACGATGGTGATATTTCCACTCATAAACTGCAGATGTCTGATAGGCAACTTGTAAAAGCGATAAAACATTCTGCCGTGAGTGAGAATATTTCGGTTTCTGTTCGTGATAAGGATGATGGCAATAGTGTCCCATGTGACACTATATTAAATGGAGGAGCAATTGATCCAAGAGGAAATGTTTTCCCATGTAATCAGTGGAGAATATGCGGGGGGAATGTTCTACATGATAATTTCGGTAAAATTTGGAAAGAATCTGAGGTATTCACGGCTTTCAGACAAATAAGATTACGCAATCTTGTTAAATGCCAAACATGCGAGATTTTTAATTATTGTACAAGGTGTCCAGGACTTGCATTGCTTGAAGATAATGATATTTGCGGATGTTCTGCATCGGCTAAAAAAGTTGCCGAAGCTAGGATGATAACCGGGACACTTCCGACGCAAAGACATATCTTCAGTAAAATCTAGATGAAAGGAGGAGCTATCAATGAAAAAGCCATTTTCAATGCCCGGTATTACTGCTCGTGGCCAGCAGCTTGCTGGTTTAAACACTTGCGGCAAGGCCGGGTGTCAGGGGAAGTAGCTTGAGGAGCTACTTCCAGGCTCCGTCGAAAGACGGAGCCTTTTTTAGTTTTTATAGTATAATTAAAAAATGGATGAAAAAAATATTTATAAATTTCAAAAAGACATTATATTTTTATTGAAGAAATACGGAGGCAATAAATCGCTTCACTTTTTATCTCAAGACAACTGCAGTGAATTATCAAGATTGTTTGCTTATTGGGTGATTAAAAAATATCCAACTAGCGAAGCTTTTATTTTAAAAGGAGGGGGTGTTTTTAATAACAGTGAAAAATTCCATGACATTGTTTTAATTAATAGTAAGAAATTTTTTTTAATAGATCCAAGTATTTGGCAATTTTTTAAAAGAAAAAGAAGTATTTTAGTCGGACAAATAGAAAATTTAGATGAAGCGTTAAAATTGGCTAAAAAAAATTATGGTGGAAAGTGGCAAATTTCTGAAAAAATAAATAAAGGCACCTTAAAAGAAGTTGAAGACCTAAAAAAAATTATTATATTAAATGTAAAGAAGGGTTAAAAAATATTGTTAAATTTTGTACTTTCTTTATTTTTTATTTTAAAGCTGTTAGATTTTATTGATATGAAATTATCCATCGGAATTGTTGGACTGCCAAACGTAGGCAAGTCAACACTTTTTAAAATTTTAACCAACCAGAATATCGTTGTTGCCAATTATCCGTTTGCGACCATTGACCCGAACGTGGGCATTGTTCAGGTTCCGGATGAGCGTCTGGACAAGCTGGCTAAATTAAGCAGTTCTAAAAAAATAATCCCTGCGGTGGTGGAATTTTACGATATTGCGGGATTGGTAAAAGGCGCCAATAAGGGTGAAGGGCTGGGAAACCAATTTCTTTCCCATATCAAAGAAACAAGCGCCATAGTTGAAGTCATCCGCTGTTTTCAGTCCGATGAAATAATCCACGTTGAGCAGGGAGTTGACCCCCTAAGGGATTTGGAAATTATAAATACTGAATTGATTTTGAAAGATTTGGATACGGTTGAAAAAAGAATGGTGAAATTGGAAGCTGAAGCCCGCAGCGATAAAAACAAAGTCGGAGATTTGGATGCGGCAAAAAAAATTAAAGAAGGTTTGAACCAAAATAAACTGGCTTTGGAAATTTTAAAAGATATTCCGCTTAATATCCAACAGTCCTTATTCGTGAATGAATTAAATCTTCTGACAGCCAAGCCGCAAATTTATCTTTTAAA
>DAHWFZ010000101.1 GCA_027336345.1 Candidatus Wolfebacteria bacterium | reverse complement strand
CAACTGGATGGTCTGGAAGTTCGTCAGCATGCCGCCGAGCCAGCGATGGTTCACGAAGAACTGCCCGCTGCGCTCCGCCTCATCACGAATGGACTCCTGCGCCTGCTTCTTCGTGCCGACGAAGAGGATGTACTCGCCGTTGGCCGTCAGGCTGGAGATGAACTTCGTCGCCTCGTTCAGGCGCTGCACCGTCTGCTGCAGGTCGAGAATGTGGATGCCATTGTGCGCCCGGAAGATGAATGGGCGCATCTTGGGGTTCCAGCGCCGGGTCTGGTGTCCGAAGTGGACACCTGCCTCGAGCAGCTGCTTCATTGTCGCGGCGTTTGCCATGTGTCTGGATATCCTCCCTTGAACTGTTACCTCCGCTTCCATCCATTCGCATGGTGAGCGCGTCGCGCCAGGGGCCATGCCTTTTATTTTGGCCGGGCTCGGGATTTTTTTGCTTGGCGCGCGCCATATTAAGAACCCGGTCATTTTGAAAAATGAGAATCAGATATAAATTAATTTCCGTATTTTTGTCGGTTACTTTAATCCCTGTTCTTTTTGTCGCGATTTTTACTTTTTCAAACGCCAAGGATTCGCTGACCAACTCCATAGAAAGAAATCTGGCGAGCATTGCCGAATTTAAGGCAACGCAAATAGAAACTTTTTTTTCGGTGGTGAGAGACGATATTGCGATAGCGCAGGGATATTACAATATTAGGCTGAATCTTCCCGTCTTGTCCCGGCTGCAAAATAAAAATACCGGCCAAAGCTTTATTAATTCAAAAAAAGAGCTGGACGATCAGCTGTCCGTGCTTCAAAAAGTAATGGGTTTTGAAGATATAATGCTGGCTGACGCATCCGGAACAATTGTATATTCTTCAAACTCGGGACATACGGAAGAATTTGGGCGTTCTTTGGATTATTGCAGTCCGGAAACTTTTGCCGCCGGAGAAAAAGGCATTTATTTCACGGATCCTTACGCAAATACCCTGAGTTTCAAAAAATTTAAATTCGGGATGTTCGTGGCGGCTCCGATGTACGGCTTTGACCAAAAATTTATAGGTGAGGTTGTTTTTGAAATTAATATGGATCCCATCTATAGCCTTATTCAGAGTACCGAAGGGCTCGGCAACACGGGGGAAACCCTTGTCGGCAGGCAAATTAATGATAAAGAAATAATTATTTTGAACCCGCTCCGTTATGACCCTAATGCGGCGCTGAATAAAAAAATAATGGCCGGAAGTTCTCTCGGCATTGCCCTTCAAAACGCCATAACCGGCGGAATGGGATCGGGTATTGTCAAGGATTACCGGGGAGTGGAAGTTCTGGCCCACTGGCATGATATAAAAAATCAGCCGCTTGATTGGGGCATTGTTTCTAAAATTGACACCAGCGAGGCTTTGGCCCCCGTAAATAATTTAAGGGATGTTATTTTTCTGGTTATTATTGTCGAGTTTTTGGCTTTAATAGGGGTTATTTTTGCGATTGCAAAATCAATTTCCGATCCGATTGAGCAGCTTAGAAAAGGAACGGAAATCATATCTTCCGGAAATCTGAATTATCGGGTTAATATTCCGACTACGGATGAAGTCGGGCAGCTTTCAACGGCTTTCAATAAAATGACCTTGCAGCTTAAGGAATCGTATGAAAATCTTGAACAAAAAGTTAATGGCAGAACCAAAGAACTTTTTGAAAGCGAGGAGCGTTATCGGACTCTTGTTGATTTGTCTCCGGACGCGGTTATAGTGCATTCCGGAGAAAAAGTTATTTTTGTCAATAATGCGGCGGTAAAACTTTTTAAGGCAAATTCCATAAATGACCTTATTGGCAAACCGACTCTTGATCTTGTGCACCCCGACAGCCGTGAAGTTGTTAAAAAACGTATTACGGAGATGATATCTTCAAAAACAGGCGTTGCTCCCGTTGAAGAAAAGTTCTTAAGAACCGATGGTACTGCGGTTGATGTTGAGGCCGTTGCGACTCCGATAATGTATCAAGGCGCGGAATCGATACAGGTCATTGTCAGGGATATTTCAGACAGGAAAAAAGCGGAAGATTTATTGCGGCAGTCATATTTTGATCTTGAGAAATTCAAGCTGGCTGTTGAAAGTTCGGATAACCATATCATTATTACCGATAGTGACGGGAAAATCATTTATGTAAACGCCGCGGCGGAAAAAACAACAGGCTATTCCAAAGATGAAATGATGGGCAACCGGCCGTCTTTGTGGGGCGGACAAATGAGTAAGGATTTTTATGCGAATATGTGGCGCATAATAAAAGATGAGAAAAAAACTTTCAGCGGTGAAATTAATAATAAAAGAAAGAGCGGCATTGAATATGTGGCGGATGTCCACATCTCTCCCGTGCTGGATGAAAAAGGAGAAGTGAAATTTTTCGTCGGGATTGAAAGGGATATTACGAAAGAAAAACAATTGGACAAGGCGAAAAGCGAATTCGTTTCAATCGCATCGCATCAATTGCGCACTCCGCTTACAGCCATCAAATGGGTCAGCGAAAGATTTTTGAAAACCGAGAAACTTACCGACAAGGGCAGGAAATATCTTCAGGACATAAATATTTCCATGGAAAGGCTGTCAATGATGGTTGATGATCTTCTTAATATTTCCAGGATTGAAGAAAATGTCGTCAGTGTCAGGCCGGTGAAATTTGATCTTGTTGATTTTATGAAACATGCCCTGAGCGAGTGGGAGCCGCTTTTTGTCAGAAAAAATATTTCCCATGAATTTTCCGAGCATCCGGATGTGTTTGAAGTTGAAACCGATAAGAATATTCTGGGCAATATTTTGCAAAGTTTGATTTCAAATGCCATTGAATATACGCCTCGCGACGGCGCTGTCAAAATATTTATTATGAAAGAGCACGGTGATTATTTGATTGCCATCAAAGACAGCGGCATCGGCATTCCGAAAAAAGAGCAGGGGATTATTTTCCAAAAATTCGGGCGGGCCGGCAATGCCAAGCTGGTAAAGCCGGACGGCACGGGCCTTGGGCTTTACATAGCCAGCCGGACAACCAAACTTTTGGGCGGTAAAATTTGGTTTGAATCGGAAGAAAATAAAGGGAGTACGTTTTTTGTGAATCTTCCGGTTAAATCTCCGGAAAAAACAGGGGGAAAATCAATTGTTTAAGATTTAAAATGCGGAATTTTATTGCGGCTACTAAACGAGGGGCAAAACGCAATACGAAGTTTTGCGCTTTGTCCGGGTCCTGCCTGCCGGCAGGCAGGAATGCCGCAATGCAGGTCGGATACCGCCCGGCTTGCCTCGGGGAGACCTTCATTATAGTTACCAATAAATTACAATGTTAAATTTTATTAAGTTATGGTATGATAATTTAATAAAATAATTATATATATATTATAAAAATGGCTGACATAACAAAATTTAAAATAGTAATTATTGAAGACGATGAAATCCTGTCAAAGGTCATAACCGAGGAGCTTGGCGATGCCGGGTTTGAAGCAATCCAGGCTTTTGACGGGCAGCAAGGTTTGGAATCCGTAAAATCAAAAAAACCGGATTTGGTGCTTTTGGACATTATGATGCCGAAGATGAACGGTTTTGAAGTTTTGGAAGAAATAGAAAGCGACAGCCAAATCAAAGATATTCCGGTGATCATTTTGACTGTTTTGGGAAGCGACGATGACATTAAAAAAGGATTGCAGCTCGGGGCAAAAGATTATATCGTAAAATCACAGCATGCGGTCGCGGAAATCGTTGAGAAAGTTAAGCAATTTCTTGAAAAAGGCAATGTTGTCCGATAATTTTTAAAGAATTCCGCCTTTTGGGAAAAAGAGGCGGATTTTTTTAGCTCTCAGCAGCTTTTAAAGCCATGATATGATATTATTAATACAATAATATGCTCATGAGGATTAAACGGGCCTTTATGGGGAAAACCGCGATTACACTCGTCTTCTTTGGGGTTGTTCTTTTTGGCATTTATATTTTATTCAGTTCTCAGGAAAATATTTTTGCCGCTGACGGCTCCGGGACAAATATTGTATCTCCGACTTCTGCCAATCCCGGGTCTGCGGGGAATACTTTTACATTTACTTTTACGGCCGCCGAGACAATGGATAGCGGCGGAATTAGAATACAAACTCCCGCCGGCTGGAGCGCTATGCAGGGGACTCCGGGAATTGCGGGCTATACCACGGCTACTTCTGTGGGCGGCATGATTGCGGATGTTATTAATAATGCGGATGTAATTACCAATTGGCAGAAAGGCAATTGCGGAGGCATTGCGCTCAGCACCGCCATATTTTATGAAAATGGAGCTTCGGTGCAATGCGGCAATTTGGCTCAGGGTGCGGGCAAAGCTTTGCAATACTACAGGCTGTCTACTGCGGTGAATTGGTCGGCGTATACCAGAGCGGGTTTTTGGATTTATTCGGATCTTGCGGTCGCCGCGGGTGATCTGAATTTTGCCGTTTCTGCGGCCAATAATTTAGGAACGCCGCAGTTGGCAAATATTGCCACAGCCATCCCTGCTTCTGCTTGGACCTATATTAATTTAAATATCAGCGCCTTGACCCGGTCAAGTATTTTAAGCTACGGGCTTTATCAAACAGCGGCGGACGCCGCGATTAATCACGCAAATATTTATATTGACGACATTCTGGCCGGCCCGGGCAGCCCGACTTTTCCCGGCGGCGGCGCCATTGATGCGAGAATTTTACAGCTTGCGAATTCTCAGACAATTACCGTTGTATATGGAAACGGAGGAGGAGCAAGCGGCGTGACTGCGCCTTTAACGGGGGTGGCGACGGCAACAACTACGGACAGAGTTTCAGATGCGGGAACGCTTACAACTATTGTTTCCTCTCCGGCATTGTCAGTTAATAATCAGGTTCCGACGATTGCAAGTATTTCTCCCGCCGGCGCGGCAGCGGGCGGATCAGGTTTTACTCTTACGGTTAACGGCGCGAATTTTATCTCCTCCTCGTCCGTTAATTTTAATGGCGTTGCCAAAGCCACGGTTTTTGTCTCGTCAACTCAGCTAACCGCGGCGATATCCGCTTCTGATATTACAACTGCCGGAACGTATCCGGTAGCCGTAATAAATCCTCTTCCCGGAGGCGGGACTTCAAACAGCCAGACATTTACGGTTTCAAGTGTGGCGGATACAACGCCTCCTGTCGTTACCGCTTTTTCAATGCCCGCGACAGCGGCTTCTTTGACGGTGAATATCACTTCTTTTACCGCCACTGATAATGTCGGCGTAACGGGATATTTATTGACCGTTGCATCGTCAACTCCTTCAGCCGGCGCCGCCGGATGGGCTGCCGCTGCTCCGTCATCATACACATTTTCATCGGATGGAACTCAAACCCTTTATGCATGGGCAAAAGACGCGGCCGGAAATGTGTCGGCAAGTTTGAGCGCTTCCGTTGTTATAACTTTTCCGGCTCCGATTGGAGGGGGAACGCAGGCCGTTTCTTCCGTTGCTTCGCTTGCGGGCGGGGTCTCCAAATCAAGCGCTGTTTTTTCCGGGCAAGCTTATCCCGGCGCCGCTATCGCCGTTTTAAGAAAACTTGTAACTTTGCCTCAATATGAAGGGGCGTCAATCGCCAATTCCGTTATTGATGATAGCGGGGCTTTTAAAATAACATTGGAATATTTCCAGCAGGCTGATTGGCTTTTTGCGTTGCAAGTGAAAGACAAAGACAACAGAAGCGCCCGTTTGATTCCTTTTTCAAGGTTTGTTCAGGGAGGCAGTATTTTGAAAATTGAAAATATATTTATTCCGCCTACCATTGACTTAAAGGATTTGGCCGTGACCAAGGGGAAAAATATCACGGTATTCGGATATGCCGCTCCGAACGCAAAAGTTGAAGCGTATGTTGATTCCAATAAAATGGGCGAAACGCAGTCCGGAATCGACGGCAGTTATTCCATTCCAATTGCCACGGATTCTTTGGTTGTCGGCAGCCATTTTATAAAAACAAGTTATATATTGTCGGCGGATAAAATGAGCGACTTTTCCGGCTCAAAAGCGTTTTTAATTTCAGAACTTGCTTATCCAAATGCGGATTTTAATAATGATGGCAGCATTACTATCGGCGATTGGAGCGTTTTTCTTTACAGATGGGGGTCAAACGATCAAAAGCTGAGAGGGACGCTGGATTTAAACGGGGACGGGAAAATTGACATATCGGATTTCAGTATTTTCCTGCAGGCAATGAAATTAAAATAGCCGCGGAGATGTAAATGTAATTATATTTCGGGGTGTGATATAATTTAAAAAATGAAATTCAAAATAATTTTTGCTTTCGCGGCAGTTATAATATCGGCAATGGCGTTTTCATCCGTCACCAAAGCGGCGACTTTGTATTTTTCGCCCGATACGGAAAATTTGGGCATAGGCGCGGATTTTAAGGTTGATGTTAAAATCGATATTCAAAATACTCCGGCCAATGCCGTGCAGGCGACAATAAAATTTTCTCCCAGCGTTGTCAGCCTCCTGGATTTTGACAAGTCAAATTCTGTTTTTAATTTTTGGCTTCAGGAGCCGGTGATTTCCGCCCAGGACGGAACCATTGTTTTTACGGCCGGGACCACAAATGGAATTTCAGGGTCTGCTCTTGAAGTTATAAGCCTTCATTTTAAAACCGTTGGCGCGGGGGTATCCCAAATCAGCGCGACCAATGCCGCGGTAACCGCAAGCGACGGCAGCGGCACTAATATTCTTTCAACGATTAAAAGCGCCAATGTCGGCGTGGAAACTCAGATTTTGGCTCCGGCAACTCCTGTCGCGGAAGTTCCGCAGAAGATTGTCCGTCCTGCGGTTGCGGCAACGGGATTGCCGGCAAAACCGCAATTGCGCGTCCCATTGTACCCGGATCAAACGCGATGGTATAGCCAGGTTGGAAATGCCATAGCGTTATGGGATTTGCCCCCTGACGTGACTCAGGTTTCGGCGCGGCTTACTCAAGGCCAAGAAACAAAAATCGGAACGCCGGAAACCGATTTGTTTAATGGAAAAGATTTTGGAATTCTTAAGGAGGGAATTTGGTATGTAAGAGTCCAGTTTAAAAATAATATCGGCTGGGGCGACCCTGCTTACTATAAGATTTCTTTGGACGCCACGGCGCCATTGCCATTTGACATAAAAATTGATTCTGCCGCGTCGGATAACCCGTCTCCTGTTATTTCTTATGAAACAAACGATAGTTTGTCGGGAATTTTTCAATATGCGATTTTGATTGATGGGGAAGAAATTGCGCGTACTGCGTCTTCCAGTTTGAAATTGCCTCCGCAAACGCCCGGACAGCACACGGTGACCGCGCGCGCTTATGATTTGGCCGGAAATAGCATTGAAGATAGTTTATCGTTTGAGATTTTGCCGCTTGAACTTCCGACGGTGGCGTACCTTTCAAGTTCGGTTGCAGTCGGAGAGCCGATCTTGGTTTCGGGAAAAACTTCTTCTCCCCATGTCAAAATTATTTTGACGGATTCCCGGAACAAAGAGGCATTTTCAGCCGTGGTTGATGCGGATGCGCTGGGAAATTGGAATATAAGTATTGGCGCGCCGCTTCCGCAGGGAATTTATAATTTGACGGTTATTGCAAAAGACGACAGGGGAGCTTCAAGCTATTCTACAAAGCCGGAGCAAATCAGAATCAGGCCGCAGGCGATATTTACAATCGGGGTGCTTGATATCGGATGGTTTGAGATATTCCTTATTTTGCTGGTTGCAGTGATGGCTGTTTCCGGTTTCGGATATTGGTACTATTTGAAAAATTCGGAGAAACGTTCCGCGTATCGCATTGTTGTCGGAAGAGATATGAAAAATATGTGCGCATTGCTGGGAGAGCAGATTGAAGCTTTGGATAAATGGGGCAAACGCCAGGAGTTTGTTAACGATAAAGATAAAAACGAATTTAGTCACATCAGCCAAAAAATGAAAGACATTGCCATCAGGATGGTAAAATATCTCGGAGAAGAGATTGAAAAAATAAAATAAAATAATCCGCCGCGGCGGATTATTTTATTTTCAGGAATTCTTTTACTTTTTCGGTGACATCGGCTACCGAATGCACATCTTTTGCTTTTACTATATATCCGGATGCTCCGAGGCTCATTCCTTTTGAAACATTTTCTTCTTCTCCAAACACTGTCAGTATCAGCACCGGAATGTTTTTAATTTCAGGGTCTTTCTTCATTGCTTCAAGCGCAGCAAAGCCGTTCATTTTTGGCATCATAATGTCCAAAAGCACCAAGTCGGGTCTCCGGGATTTTATTGCCTCCAACCCTTCTTGTCCGTCAAAAGCCTGGATTATTTCAAATCCGGCATCCTCAAGCTCCTCCTTCATTATTTTTGAAAGAATTTGGTCGTCTTCGACCAGCGCTATTTTGTATTTACCCATATATTCATTATTGGGATAATTATATCATATGTGGGATTTGAAAGCATCGGTGATAATCTATATAATGTACATATGATTGAAATTAAAGGCATTGACATCTGGCGCGGCGGCCAAAAAATTGGCTGGTTGGATGGCTATCACATAAGAGCCCATGATAGTAAGCGTCTTGGATATTTTGAAAGCAATTATATCTATGGAGAAAACGGGCACAAGCTTGCGTATGTTGCGGGCGACTATCTTTATTCCGAAGGCGGCAATAATAACAGAATTCCTCTTGAAAAAGTTAATGAAGAAATCGCCGGAGGCGTTATGGATGAAATCGCCAAATGCGCGATTTACGTATTGCTGGGTGATTAATTATTTTTCATCGGGGACAGAATCTCATTCTCTTAATTAAAATATTAATTAA
>DAHWFZ010000081.1 GCA_027336345.1 Candidatus Wolfebacteria bacterium | reverse complement strand
TTAATTTTGCCGTTGCCGGAGGAGGGCGTTATGATTATTTGGCTGAACTTTTGAAAGTCGGGAAGCTTTCCGCAATGGGCTCAAGCATCGGGATTGAAAGGGTTGTTGAAATTTTGAAAGCAACCGGAAAAACTTTCCCGGCAAAAAATGCATCCAGAGTATTTTTAATACACATGGGAGAGGAAGCTAAGAAAAAAGGATTGGCATTGGTTGAGGAATTCAGAAATGCTCATGTTAAAATCAATGAGTCATTCGGCCGCGACTCCTTAAAATCCCAATTAAGGGTGGCTGACAGGGAAAAGGCCGAATTGGCTTTGATCTTGGGCCAGAAAGAGGTCTTTGAAGAAAGCATCATAATAAGGGATATGAGAAACAGCGCGCAGGAAACCGTGCCTTTGAAGAAGGTGGTTGAAGAAGTGAAGAAGAGACTAAAATAGTATCGATGCGAATATGCAAATAATGCGAATTATACGAATATTTTATTAGTATTATTCGTAAATTGGTATATTTGTATCGATACGCGCAAGCTATGGATTGTTTATTCTGCAAAATAGCCAACAAGCAAATAAGCGCGGAGGTTGTTTATGAGGACGAAAATGCCACGGCTGTTATGGATGTTCATCCGAGAGCGCCGGGGCATGTGATGGTTTTGCCGAAAGTTCACGCGGAAAACATATTGGACTTGCCCGATGATAAGATAGAAGGAGTGTTCAAGGCTGTTAAAAACGTGACAGGGATTTTACAGAAGGCGCTTTCGCCCGACGGCTTTACAATCGGAATTAACCATGGTAAGGTTAGTGGGCAAACAATTGATCACTTGCATATCCACATTATGCCGAGATGGCATAGCGATATGGGAGGCTCAATCCATTCGGTCGTAGACAATCCGCCGGCTGAATCAATAGAAGTAATGGCGGAAAAAATTAGAAATAGTAAATAAAATAAAAATTGTATTTATAAAACATGGCTTTAGAAATAAAAAGGAAAGAAGGAGAGTCAGCGAGCGCTTTTTTGTACAGGTTCACAAAAAAAATGCAGCAGACCGGAATTTTAAAGGAATCCAAAAAAAGGCGTTATGTTAAGCGCAATATAAACAAGAATAAGAGAAGGGAAGCTGCCATTTATCGTGATGATAAGAAAAAAGAAGTGATAAAGGCGAGAAAGATGGGCTTGATGTAATAAAGTAGTGATGCCAATATACGAATAATGCGAATTATGCAAATTATAAATTCGCGGCTATTAGTATCATTAGTAAATTAGTATATTCGTATCGATACGGTGTTAAGCAATGATAAAACAAAAAATCACAGAAGATATGAAAGCCGCCATGAAAAGCGGCAATGAGTTTGATTTAAGCGTTTTGCGCATGCTTATCGCGGCGCTGAATAATAAAGGAATTGAGAAAAGAGGAAAGGGATTGGACGCCGAGCTTGCAGACGATGAAATCATAGATGTTTTATCCAAGGAATCCAAAAAAAGAAAGGAATCCGCGGAAATTTTCAAACAAGCCGGGCGCGATGAACTGGCCCAGAAAGAATTGGCGGAGGTGGAAGTGATTAAAAAATATCTGCCTGAACAGCTTTCGGATGCGGAGATTGAAAAAATAATCGATGCCGCGATAAAAGAAACAGGTGCGGCGACCATCAAGGATTTGGGAAAAGTAATGGCAATTATCTCGAAAGAAACCAAAGGAAAAGCGGATTCCGGGATGATAAGCCAAATTGTAAAAAAGAAACTGGGAATATAAGCTGCCCTCTTTCTAAAAGAGGGTTAGGGTGATTAGCTTGTCATTGCGAGTCCGCCTCGGGTGGACGCGGCAATCTCAAATCTAAAAAATCCGCTCCGGCATATACCGGAGCGGATTTTTTAATTATTCCCTATTGTTGCTCATGCCCGAGTTCCAATTTTCTCTTGATTTCTTCCTGTCTTTCTTTGTTTGTTATCACTTGGCCTTGCTGATCGACTGTGCGCTCTTTTTCTTTGGCTTTTTGTTGAGCCAATAACTCCAATGAAATTTCCGGAGTTTCTTTTTTGCTTTCTTTTGGTCCCCAATATTCTTTTGAATATGCC
>DAHWFZ010000065.1 GCA_027336345.1 Candidatus Wolfebacteria bacterium | reverse complement strand
CGACGTTGTTGTAATCAACTCCCCGTTAGGGTCAGCAATCTCGGATAAAATATAGATTGCATCTGATTACCTCGCAATGACAAGCGGAGCTCGGGATGACAAACAAAGCGAGTGTGTCATTCTGACGTACCCGGAAGAATCTCAGGGTGTCTGACTTAAAAATATTTTCAATAATCTATTATATTTCGCCATCCGTTCCGGTTTTGCCGGGGCTCCGGCTTTAATCCCCCACGCGCTTACGGCATACGCCAAATCAGCGATAAAATCATCCATTGTTTCCCCGCTTCTGTGCGAAACCACCGCCTTCCAATTGTTCTCATAGGCTATTTTAATAACATCTAAAGTCTCAGTAAGGCTTCCGATTTGATTCAATTTAATTAAAATCGCGTTGCCTGATTTTTCTCCGATTGCTTTTTGCAGTCTCCGAGAATTGGTCGTAGTAAGATCATCGGTTATCACCAAAATATTTTTTTCTTCCGCGTCTTGCCCCCTTTCTAAAGGGGGGTAAAGGGGGTTTTCTCTCGTGCCTTTATGCGCTAATTCCCGGGTCAACTCAGCAAAGTTTCCAAACGCCTCCTCATAAAACGGGTCTTCAATGGAAACAATATTGTATCTCTCAATCAAATCCAAATAGTGCTGCGTTAGTTCTTCCGGAGAATATTTTTTATCGCCGATCAAATAGTACCCGCTTTCTGCCCCCTTTCCAAAAGGGGGTTTGGGGGATTTTTTCCCGCGGCTTCCCGCGTCCTCCATCCCGCCTGATTCCTCGCTTTGCCAAAATGACGTCGCGGCGCAATCAAGCCCTATCCGCAGCGGATAATTTTTCAAACGTATTAAATCATAAATAATTTCTATCGCCTGTTCATCGCTTTCAAACGGAGCCGAATATCCGGCTTCATCGCCCAGGGTTATATTATCTTTGCCGAATTTATCCTCCAATAATCTCCCAAGCTTTTTATAGAATTCCTGTCCGATGCTTAAAGCCATTCCAAAATCTTTGACGTATGGAATAACCTGAAATTCCTGAAATGTTAATTTATTATGCGCGTGCTCGCCGCCATTGATGACATTAAATATAGGAAATGGAAATTTGGAATTTGGAATTTGAAATTTGGAATTTTCTTTTATATATTCCCATAATTCTTGATTATTCGTTTTTGCCATAAGCCGCGCGAACGAAAGCGACAAAGCTAAAATTAAATTGCCGCCCAGATTACTTTTACCCTGTTTTGGACCCTCTTTATCCCCTGAGTTTATCAAAGGTTTCTGTTCATTGTCATCCTGAGCAAAGCGTTCCGTCATCCTGAGCCCAACGAAGGATCTCATATTAGAGTTATGGGATTCTTCGCTTTTCTCAGAATGGCTACTTTTTGTCATCCTGAGGTATTCCGAAGGATCTCTACCCTTGTCTCCTTCCGACAAATCCGGGCTCCCATCCAGCGCGATCAAAAAATCATCAAATTCTCTTTGATCTTTAAAATCTTTTGATAAAATTTCCGCCTTGATTCCGGCAAATTTTATCAAAGCTTTTTCCGGCTCCAAAACAAACACTTCGTGGCTGCCGGTGCTCTTGCCGCTCGGCACGCTGGCGCCGGCTGAAATATCGCCGTCCCCTTCCGCGCCATTCTGCGTCTTACCCTGTCCGCTTCTTTCCGCGAACATAACCGCTTCCAGCGTTTCTTTGCCTCTGGAATCCAAAATCATTTTTACATTTATATCTTTAATTTTCATTACAAAAAATTATTTTATTTCCTTAATACCTAAATCACGGCAAATTTTCTTCGCAAGAAAATCATTAATTTCCTTATGGCGAGGAATAGTAGAACACCTTTTCGTTTGAGGATTAAAAAAAACGCTGTGCTTAGCGCCTTCTCTGATAAAAATACACCCTTCTTTTAAAAGATAATTAATAAAGGATTTTCTCTTCATTTATCTGGAAAATGTGATTGATTCTCTAATAACTTTATCGCCATTAATTTTATTTAAAATTTTATTTGTTTCTAAAACAAGGAAAAGCGCTTCTTTAAGATTTTCTTTGGTTTCTTCAAGAGTTTTTCCTTGGGTATTAACACCTGGAATTTCTTCAACCCAGCCAAGATACCACTTACCTTGTTTTTTATATATTGCGGTAAATTGTTGTTTCATAATATATATAATACCATAACCACAATACAAATCAAAATTGCGCAAAACAAAAAACCCCAGCGGACCTTTCGGCTATCCGGGGCGTTTATATAAATAATCTCAATTATTCACGGATTAAAATATTCCCGTCCGATGTATCAATCTGCCCTTAATTAATTGATTTTCAATAAAATAGGTGATATATTATCAATATCACGATGAGGGGACTACCAAAGGCTTTGTGCCGCGGGAATGCCTCTCTTTTTTTTCATTTCATTTCTAACTTTTTTCTAAATAGCCCAATATTAACAATATAATTACTGAATTTCCTAAGTAGCTTATTCCGTCATCCTGAGCCCAACGAAGGATCTCATACGGCATATAGATTCTTCCGAGTACGTCAGAATGACATATTAATAACGCAGCGCAAATTTTATTTATTTTTCAAAGTTTCAATTTCCGCTTTAAGATCGTTAATTTGCTTCTGCTGATCTTTCATTGCCTCAACCAAAAGCGGAGTTATGGAACCACAAAACATTGAGCAACTAAATTTTCCCTAAAATATTCAAGTATTCATTATGACTTATCCCAAGCGTCCTTAAATTATTACGAATGATAAATACGGGGATTTCTTTATCCTCCGGGAAAACCACCGGTCTTTTCAAATCGTTACGGCTATAAATTCTGTGGTCGCCATCTTTTCTTTCATAATGGCACCCGACAAACACAACAAATTTTTCAAACTTTTTCCAGGAAAGTGGTTTAATGCCGGCCATAATGAAATTATTTTACTGAAAGCCGTATATTTTCAGATTCTTGAGAAATAATTGTCGGCGGAGTCCATTGTTTCTTTATTTTTTCCCATCCCAAGCTTTCCAGAACTTCGTCTAGCGTTCCTTTCTTTATTAATTCTTCAAAAAAAATTGACACAACTTCATTGAATCTTTTTTTAACCTGCTCATAACTTTTACCGGAAGTTGATAAATCAAGCGCCGGAGTGTAAGCGATAAAATGCTTACCTTCTCTAAATATGGATACGGGCAATTGCAAATTAAATTTAACCA
>DAHWFZ010000062.1 GCA_027336345.1 Candidatus Wolfebacteria bacterium | reverse complement strand
TAAGATGGAATTTGGAATTTGGAATTTGGAATTTCCTTCAGCGGGTAGCGGATATGCCATAATTTTGTTTTTTCCTCAGTATATTCAAGCTCCAAATCGGATAAGCTGGTTCCGTCCTTGGGGCACCAATTTACCACGCGCTCGCCCCGGTAAATCCAGCCTTTTTCATAATAATTATTGAAAGCTTTTTTAACGGCTTCGGCATACTGCGGATCCATCGTGAACGCGGTTCTGGACCAGTCGCATGAAGCGCCGATTTTTTTCAGCTGGCCCAAGATAATTCCGCCGTATTTTTCCTTCCATTCCCAAACTTTTTCCAAAAATTTTTCACGTCCCAAATCATGGCGGCTAATCCCCTCTTTTTTCAACTGTTTTTCAACAACATTTTGAGTGGCAATTCCCGCATGGTCGGTTCCCGCGATCCAAAGGGTTTTATACCCTTCCATTCTTTTTTTACGGATTAAAATATCCTGAATAGTGGCATTCAAGGCATGACCCATATGAAGAGTTCCGGTGACATTTGGCGGAGGAAGGCAAATAGTGTAGGGCTTGGAATTTGGCAAATTATCCGGATTAAAATATCCGGATTCTTCCCATTGCTTGTAAATTTTATCCTCCACGGCTTTCGGGTCGTAAGGCTTACCCAGCTCACTTAAAAACGATGGCGAAGCATTTTTTATGTCAATATTTTCTTGTTTATTTTTTATTTTATCCATAAATATAATAGTAATATAGTGCAGAGCTTCACTCTAAAAATCGTCGTTTTTTAAGTGACTGAGCTTATCAAATGATGAACTCATAATTTTTAATTTCTAATTTCTAAACAATTTTCAATGAAATAATTTTAAAATTAAAGCCTAAAAAAAATTTATCTTATCGCATTAACGTAAACTTTAGTAGCGTTTTGGTTTATCAAGCTCGTATCAATATCAGTCGGGAAAATAATCGTGAAATTCCTTTCATCGGTCGGATTAAAATTTTCAAGTTCGGTTTTCGAAACTCCCGCCAAAGTTCCCGTGGAATCATAAACAAACGCGCTCAAAATCACTTTAGAAACTTTAATAAAATCGTTGTTTTTTACAACACCGGTCACAGTCAAAGGATATACCGAACCTGCGGCATTTATATTAACCTGGGATGATTTTATCTCAACATCGGGATTTTTAAAGCTGTCTTTTGATTTCCAATCATATTGTAAAAAAGTCAAATCTTCCGATATTTCATTTTTATCGGCATCAATAACCTCAAATAAATTTTTAGTTTCGCCGGCATAAATAAACGAGCGCCCGGTAATACTTTGAATTTTGTTCCCTGAAATATCATACGCATTAAAACTGTAAACAAAATCATCGCTGGCGTAGTCAAAATTCGGATTCTTGACTTCAGCCAGTAAAATAACTTTATTGCCGCCGTCTTTGATTTTTTTTACGAAATTAACCACGAGCGGCTGCGCATATTTCTGTTCGCATGAAATAGCGCAAACTCCGCCGCAATCAACGCCAGTTTCATTTTGATTCTGGATGTTATCAAAGCAAGTCGGCGCAGGCTTGAGGAATAAAAAATAAATAATAAGGGCTAAAATACCGCCAAAAACTGCGATAAATCCAGCGCCGTAAATAAGTTGTTTTGCTTTCCGTGGGTACATAAAATATTTTGTCATTCCCGTGAAAACAGAAATCTATAAGATGCACAAAATTCTGGATCCTCGTTTACGCGAGGATGACGAATATAAGATTATTATCTAAGTATAACGAAAATTTAAGGTTTTTTACAATAAATTGTATAACCGCACCCTATTCCGGACTCCAAGGTTATTTTATTGGTATTTTTCAATGATAACATATATTGCAACGGTGATAATTTGTTTTGGAAAGCATAGTGGACTCT
>DAHWFZ010000017.1 GCA_027336345.1 Candidatus Wolfebacteria bacterium | reverse complement strand
TCACCCGGAAAATCTTTTTCCAGCTGCTTTACCATGCCGTAATAATATCCGCATGCCGGACACTCAAAATCACTGTATTCAACCAAAGTTACTTTGGCATTTTTACCGCCTCTTACCCAGTCATTTGAGCTTACGGAATTTATCAAAACTCCTGATGCTGCTTTCTGCGACTTTTGGGAAACCACCCCGACCATACCCAAAACAACGGCGCCAAGGCCGATAATTACCAAAACCCACACTAAAATTTGCTGTAATTTTCTATTGTCCATACCCTGTAGTAGAATTGCGAATTTAAAATTTATTAAATTTTATTTTTAATAAATCAGTCCACAATATACGTTATTCCATTATCTAGCCCAATAATTATTCTTGCCTAAAAATTATCCGCAATTTCACTACGGGGCATATGTTTGATTATAAGAAAAATTCATTAAAAAACAAAACCCGCGGAATTTTTTCCACGGGCTTAAAACTTATATCCTTTCTACAATTGCCGCCAATCCACCGCAGCGACAGGGACAACATATTCCCTTGAAGCAACTTCGCTGTAATTAACCCTTACAATAATTCCCGATGAACTGCTGATATTTGCAGATTCAATAACCGGCGTACCTTTGGGTAAATGGTGCGGAGCCCCTGTTTCTTCGCGCGTTACCATTCGATTAAGCCTCCCTTTTCTCGGCGATCTTTTCATTTTCATAATTCCTCCCTTGTCAGCCGAATTTAAATAACTTTTTCTATAGTATATTTGCTAAAATGCAATGTCAATCAAACAAAAAAAGTCCGCCGCAGCGGACTCTTTTTTGCTAACTTTCCATTTTATAAACTTTTAACTTAATTACACAAGCCCCAGCCGCAGGACGGGCATTTCAAACACCCTTCCATTCTGGCTAATTTTGTCTTGCACATCGGGCAATCTTTAAGTTCTTTAATTCCATTTGGCATATTTGCCGCCGCTCTTTCAAGCGCCGATACCGCAGGCGAGAGACCCAGCTCGTTAGAATCAGCCTGAACCCCGGCTTTATGATATACGGCCAAACCCTTGGTTTTTTCGTCTTTCATCGGTATCAGTTCGGACTCTTTCACTTCAGGTTTCTTTTCGTGCTTTTTCCCGGTATTTAAAACCTGAGTTTTCAAGGATTTATCCCGATACACGGTAGCGCCTTTGCAATCCAAATCATGCGCCATTGTATAAATATCTTTTATATCATCAACCGTGGCCGTTGCCGGCAAATTGGTTGTTTTTGAAATGGCCGAATCGGTCCATCTTTGAAACGCCGCCAAAACTTTAATATGGTCTTTCGGGCTTATATCCATTGAAGTGACAAAAACTTTTTTAATTTTCGGAGTAATATATTGCAAATTCTGGATGCTGCCGGAAAGCGCGACTACGTCTTTTATCAAAGCTTCGTCCATCAGCCCTTCCCTGTGCATTTTGTCCTCAAAAACCGGATCAACATAATAGAAACTGCCGATGGTGATATTTTTTTCAAAAATCAGGCTGAACACCGGTTCAATTCCCGAAGAACATCCGGCAATCATGGAAATGGATCCTGTCGGCGCTATAACCGTGGTCAAACCGTTTCTGATGCCATATTTTTTAACTTTATTGCTGATATCTTTCCAATCAAGGCTCCATAATGATTTTTCCTTGAAGGCCGCAAACGGCATTCTGCCTTCCTTATAAAATGTCTTGTCAAAATTCGGAAGCCTTCCCCTTTCTTTGGCAAGCTCAATTGATTCAACCTTGGAATAATAATTCAGATATTCCATTAATCTTTCCATAAATTCCAGCCCTTCTTTTGAGTTGTAAGGAATTTCCAATTCGTAAAGCAAATCTCCCAGTCCCATTATTCCCAAGCCGAGCTTTCTTGTGGAAAGCGTCATATCTTCAATTTCTTGCAGCGGATATTTATTGATATCAACAACGTTATCCAAAAATCTCGTCACGATCATAATATCAGCCGCATATTTTTGCCAATCAAAATGGGATTTCTTGTCTCCGTTTTTCTTCAAATAATTCCAGACATTTATGGACCCCAAATTGCAGCTTTCAAACGGGTACAATGGAACTTCGCCGCATGGATTTGTCCCTTCAATCGGGCCATAGGCTTTCAGAAACGGATTGTGATCGTTTATTTTATCAAAGAAAAGCACGCCCGGCTCCGCTGATTCCCAAGACTGGTAGGAGATCATATCAAAAAGCTGTTGCGGGTCAACCTCCTTAATCACTTTGCCATTTTTAGGGCTGATAAGCTGATACGGCTTTCCTTCTTTCAAAGCTTTCCAAAATTCGCCTTTTATCATCACGGAAATATTGAAATTTCTGAGCCCTTTATTCCCTTCTTTCGCGTGGATAAATTTTTCAATATCCGGATGATCGCTGTTTAAAATCCCCATATTGGCCCCCCTCCTTATCCCGCCCTGCTTGATAACCTCGGTCATATTATCAAACATCGACATAAAACTCAGCGGACCCGAAGCCGCCCCGCCGGTCGTCCTTACAAAATCGCCTTCCGGCCTTAAATGGGAAAAATTATACCCAAGCCCTCCGCCTGATTTAAAAATAATGGCTGCGGCTTTCAGGGAATCCATAATCCTGTCTATGGAGTCTTCCACCGACAAGGTAAAACAAGCGCTGCCCATCCCCAGATAATTCCCGAAGTTTGCAATTGCCGGCGTATTGGGCAAAAACTCCCTGTTAATCATCAGATTATAGTAGGAAGTGACTTCATCTTCGTACTTGTCAAAATATCCTTTTTTAAAAAGATCCAACAGCTGATTCCAGGAAATTTTCACATTTTTGTTTTTTACAAGCCGCTTATAAACCCTGAACAAACCCTCAACATGAAATTCATTAAGCCTATACTTTCCAACAGACAGTTTGCCATCAAGCTTTTTAAAATCAACTTCTTCAATTTTATGCTCCGCAGCTCCTCCTCTTTTTTGATAAACTTTCTGATCATAAAAAAGAGACGGTATTGCGGTGTGCAATGCCACTCTTGTAAAAAGTTCCTTCGGAGATTCTATGATTTTCCCGTCTTCGCTCTTTTTTAAATAACGGCTGGCCAAGACTCTTAACGCGTTCAGGTCAAATTTTTTATCAACCTCATCAATCTCGGTCTTATTCAAAATTTGTTCCTTCTGCTGCCTGATTTCCGCGCGGTGTTCGCGATAAAGGATGTACGCCTTGGCGATTTTCGCGTGAGCGGTGTCAATCAAAACTTGCTCGACTATATCCTGCACATCTTCAACAAACGGGATGGCGCCCTTTTTAATCTTTCCCTCTATGCGGCTTACAACTTCCTTGGCTAAAGTTTCCGACAGCTGCCAATTCGGTTCCCCTACGGCAACCGATGACTTGTAAATCGCGTTGATAATTTTTTCAATTTTAAATTGCGCTGCCTGACCGTTTCTTTTTTTGATTGACTTGAACATATGAAATAGTATCGATGCCAATATACAAATTTACTAATAATACAAATGCAAACTTATTCTCATAATTAGTATTATTAACATATTCGCATCGCTACTTGATTATCTCTTTATCGTTTTTTTCTTCTTAAAAATGCCGGAACATCCCACTCTTTTTCCAAATCCTCTTCTTCTTTTTTTGAAGCATCTCTTTTATTTTCTTTTTTTATATCTTCTTTTTTTTCCTCTTTTTTATCCTTTGAGCCTTTGGCCGGTTTCTCGTCTTTTATGAACGGGAGGTGGTTGTTGTTCAGTCCCGTACTATAGTCCAAATCTTGCGACTGTTGGCTAAAAATGCCGGAGAACCGGGTTTCTTTCAGTAAAATATTGCTGAACCCGGTGGCTATTAAAGTAATTTTTATCTGTCCTTTGTTAAGTTTTCTGTCAAAGTAAGTGCCAAAAATAATTTTTGCTGACGGGTCAACGTGTTCCGCAATCCTTCCGGCAATTTCGTTAATCTCCTGCATTTTCATATCGTTTCTGCCGGAAATGCTGAACAAAATTCCTTTGGCGCCGTCGATTGAAACTTC
>DAHWFZ010000006.1 GCA_027336345.1 Candidatus Wolfebacteria bacterium | reverse complement strand
GCGGGATTTTTTGAAAATTGTTACAGTGAATTGCAGGCGGAAAATAAAACTGCCGGCGTTCAAATTTTGTATAATTATTTCATTTCAGATCTGAGAGGGTTGCTGAAAGAAAATGGAATTACGGTTAAAGAATCAAAAATTACTCCGCTTTTATTTGCAGAACTTGTTGCACTTGTCGCAAGTGATGAAATCAACAGCCGTGTTGCAAAAGACGTCCTTAAAGAAATGTTTGAAAAGGGAATAAGCCCGGAGGCAATAATGAAAGAAAAAGGATTGGATGTTAAAGTTACGGAGGATGAGCTTGAAAAAGTTATAACTGATATTATTGAAAAGAATGAAAAATCCGTTGCTGATTATAAAAAAGGAAAAGAAAACGCATTGCAGTTTTTAGTAGGCCAGGCAATGGGCAAATTAAAAGGTCGCGCAAATCCGAAAATTTTGATGGAATTATTTAAAAATAAATTAAAATAAAAATAAAAATGGGTAAAGAACATTTTAATTTGGAAAAATTACATAAACAGTCTCCTGAGCTGGAAAAAAATGTGATTCTTCAAAAAATCAATAATATTGATAAAAGTTTGGAAAGCCAGGAAAGAAGACTGGAATCAACCGAAAATAGATCACAAAAAACCGCCATAGAGGGACAGATTAGAAATTTGGAAGGCCAGTTGGAGGAATTAAAGAGAAAACTGGAAAAAGCGGAGAGAAGCGAAGACGGCGCAGGCCATGCGTAAAAAAGAGGAAAGGAAATAGCGAAAAGTAAGAGGGCAAAAAAATTCCTCAATTATTTGAGGAATTTTTTTGTTAATTTAAAAGCGTCGGATTTTTTTGATATCCAGTGTATCTGTGCGTTTCTTTTAAACCATGTCATTTGGCGTTTGGCATAAGCCAATGATTCTTTGATTATCAGGTTTTTCATTTCTTCAGACGCTGATTTATACAGATTATTACGCTGATTTATACTGATATTTTTATTTATTTTTTTAAGCTGGAGAAGATAGCGGGAAATAAAGCGGTATTCCAGCCCAAAGTCATCCAGCCGTTTCCAGCTTAAACCGTTTTTATGGAGATTTTCAACTTCTTTTATCATCCCTATTTTTAACCGTTTTTTTAACCGTTTTTCTATTAATTTTTTCAATTCTTCTTGTGATTTTTTTATCCCGATTATTAAATACGCCGAATTATGCGGAAATGAAGACGCAGAAAAACGCGGAAGAGGGGGAACGGGTTTGCCGGTTGTGATTACTATTTCAAGCGCGCGGATTAAGCGGCGGCGATTATGCCGGTCTATATTTTTTGCGCGTTGAGGGTCCAGTTTTTCCAGTTTTTCAAACAAATTTTCCGATGAAAGCTTTTCAAGTTTTTTTCTTAATTTTGGCTGCGGAGGGACTTCGGGAAATTGGCTGCCATAAATAAGAGAATCAATATAAAGTCCGGTGCCGCCGCAAATAATCGGCAATTTATTTTTTTCTAAAATATTTTTTATGGTTTTTTGCCCGATTTTTTGGTATTGGGAAACCGTAAATGTTTTTTTGGGGGAGATAATATCAATCAAATGGTGTTCTATTCCGCGATAGTACATATGGATCCCGCCTTTTTTGGAGACTGGCGGGATGCTTGATTTTATAAATTCATTCCGTTTATTACGGAATTCATATAAAATCGGCACTTTGCCGGATCCCAAATCAAGGCCTTTGTAAATTTGCCGCGAATCAGCGGAAATAATTTCACCATTGAATTTTTTAGCCAGATTAACAGCCAAGTCGGATTTGCCTGATGCAGTTGGGCCCAAAATAACCAGTATTTTATTATTTGTATTTTTTATCATAAATCCGGAAACTTGACCCAGTAACTCTACTTTAAAATTTTAATTTTTTACAAAATTAAAAGCGGTTTTGGCCGCTTAATTAAAGTAGAGTTACTGGGTTGACTTTTATATCCATATCTGCTATTATACATTCATAATTTCAAATGTAAATAATTTGGGATTTAACAGCTCTTTATATAAGTTAGTTAATACAGAGAAAAAGAAGCCAGATTTGAGTTAGTCATTCTGAGCATAGCGAAGAATCTTGTTTATTAAGATCCTTCACTGCGTTCAGGATGACTAAAATCTAAAAGCGAAGGGAGGGATGACTATTATGCTGAAGTCGAGATACGGTCCGAGAATGAATAGTGAAAAAATCTTGCGCGGGAAAAAAATGTCAAACGTGATCGTCGGCGGCGCGGCCTGATCCGGCCTGCTGCGACCTGCGGGATGCTCCAACGACGGAGCGCCCGCGAAAACAAGGAGGGTACATGAAAACTCTGCACCTGTTCTATCTTTTCCACGGAAGTGACATTAACGGTCAGATATTTCGGGACGTACGCTGACCTAGTTGTGAAATAGTCCCTTACCGGAAAGCAGTAAAGAGAAGAAGCCTGGCCATTATCGGCCCATCGGTCCCGGAGGCACGGAATAAATGTGACCTCACGGCTCGCCTGCGGCGAATGTGTTTTGCGAATCCTTCGCGATCGGCTGCTCAGATTTTATGAGTAAGCGGATTGCACGCCTTGTTC
>DAHWFZ010000004.1 GCA_027336345.1 Candidatus Wolfebacteria bacterium | reverse complement strand
TTCTTTCTCTCATTGCCGTCTGACCGGGGATTTCTATTTCGTGTCTACGAAATGGGGGTCAGATTAAAGCTTTGGGGTGATTTTTTATTTGCAAATTTTTTGTGTATAATTGGGAAATAATAATCAAATTTTTAAAGCCTTCGACAAGTTCAGGCAATAAAATATAAAATATATGGAACGTAATAAAAATTTAGTGAAGGGGTTTATAAAACAATTCAAAGAAGTCGGGATAAAAGACGTCGGAGAGGTCGGAGGCAAGAATGCATCATTGGGGGAAATGATACAAAAATTGGCTCCCAAGGGCGTAAGCATTCCGAACGGGTTTGTTGTTACGGCAAGCGCGTACAGATATTTTTTGGAAGAAGCGAAAATATCAAATATGAAGGCTCAAGTGAGCTTGAAAGATTTTATCCGGGAAACGCTAAGCGGATTGAATACTAAAAATCTGGCGGATCTTGCAAAGCGCTGCAAAATTGTAAGGACTGCGATCAAATCCGCGGAATTCCCGCCGGAATTGAAAAAAGAAATTATTGAAGCGTATAAGCAGATGGAGAAAAAGTACGGCAAGAATGTCGATGTGGCCGTCAGGTCATCGGCAACCGCGGAAGATTTGCCCGGGGCTTCGTTTGCAGGAGAGCATGATACCTATTTGAATATAAGAGGCGCCGATGATGTTGTGCGCGCGGTGCGCGCGGCAATGGCGTCTTTGTTTACCGAGAGGGCGACATCATACAGGCAGGACAAGGGATTTGACCACTTTAAAGTGGCATTGTCCGTCGGCGTGCAAAAAATGGTTCGTTCGGATATGGGATGCTCCGGCGTTATGTTTACGCTTGATACGGAAACCGGTTTTAAAGACGTGGTTTTGATAAACGGTTCATGGGGATTGGGAGAAATGATCGTGCAGGGAGAAGTGACTCCGGATGAATTTTTGATTTTTAAGCCAAGGCTGGGCGAAAATAAATTTAATCCGATTATTGACAAGAGGCTGGGGACGAAAAACGGAAAAATGATTTACGGAGCAATAGGAACGACAAATGTTTCAAGGATAAAAACCACCAAAGTCGTTTCAACTTCACATACGGAAAAAGTGTCATGGGTTTTATCGGAAAAAGAAATTTTGCAGCTCGCAAATTGGGGAGTTTTGATTGAAAAACATTATACGGAACATAACGGCAAATGGTCTCCGATGGATATGGAATGGGCAAAAGACGGCAGAACCGGAGAATTGTTTATCGTGCAGGCAAGGCCGGAAACCATCCACGCAGGCAGAGACTTTTCAAAAGTTAAGGAATATGCGCTGGAACAACAAGCAGCAAGCAACAAGCAGCAAGTTATAACCAAAGGAACTTCGGTTGGGAATAAAATCGCGACGGGGAAAGCCAGAGTTATTTTGAATCCGAAAAATATCAAAGATTTCAAACCCGGAGAAGTTCTGGTTACGGGGATGACCGACCCCGATTGGGAGCCGATTATGAAAATCGCTTCCGCGATTGTTACGGACAAGGGAGGCAGGACGTCGCATGCGGCGATTGTTTCGCGCGAACTTGGAATTCCCTGCATCGTGGGAACCGAAAACGCCACTAAAAAATTGAAAACCGGACAGATGGTTACCGTTGATACGACCGGAGCGGAAGGCATTATTTACGAAGGAGCTTTGAAGTTTAAAGTTGTTGATCATGACGTCAAACAGATGCCTGTTCCGAAAACAAAAATAATGATGAATATAGCGACGGCCGATACTGCTTTTGAAAAATCATTTTTGCCAAACCGCGGAGTCGGCTTGGCGCGCGAAGAATTTATCATTGCCGGCAATATCGGAATTCATCCGAACGCGCTTATAAATTACGAAAAGTTAAAAGCGAAAAATTCCAAAGTTGAAAGGCATATTGCTTTTGAAATAGACAAAAAAACCGTCGGCTATAAAGATAAGCGGCAATTTTACGTTGATAAATTGGCGTATGGAATCGCGAAAATCGGCGCGGCGTTTTATCCGAATCCCGTGATAGTGAGGTTCTCGGATTTTAAAACTAATGAATACAGGACTTTGATCGGCGGAGAGCTTTATGAGCCGAAAGAAGAAAACCCGATGATCGGGTGGAGAGGGGCTTCGCGTTATTATCATCCTGATTTCAAAGACGCGTTTATTTTGGAATTAAAAGCCATCAAGAAAGTGCGCGAGGAAATGGGCATTGATAATATTGAAGTTATGGTGCCGTTTTGCAGAACAGCTGAAGAAGGCAAAAAAGTCGTGGAAATTATAGATAAATTCGGATTGAGGAAAAAAAGCCAGCGCTCCCTTAAAATAATGGTGATGTGCGAGATTCCGTCCAATGTTATTTTGGCGGATAAGTTTTTGGATGTTTTTGACGGAATGAGCATCGGTTCAAACGATCTGACCCAGCTTACGGTTGGGATAGACAGGGACGGCAATGAAAAAATACGGGGAATTGCCAATGAGAAAGACGAATCCGTTAAAACTTTGATTTCCAGCGTCATTAAAGTCTGCAAAACTCGCGGCAAATATATCGGCATTTGCGGGCAAGCTCCGAGCGATTATCCGGATTTTGCGGAATTTTTGGTTGAAGAGGGAATTGAAAGCATGTCTTTAAATCCTGATACTGTTGTTAAGACTACTATTGCGGTGGCAAAAAAGGAAAAAGAAATAGGAGAAAAACGAAACTGAACCTGTCTGCCGGCAGGCAGGCGAAATAACGAAATTTTCCGGATTGTCATTCCGAGTTTATTGAGGAATCCAAACTTATTTATCGCTTATTGAGATCCTCACGGAGTACCTCAGGATGACGGATAATAATTTTGTAATTGGAATAAAATATGTCTAAAATATCTTTGTTTTTGGTGACAGCATCGCCCACGGGGCATGGGATAATGAAATGGGCGGTTGGGTTAACAGGCTGCGTATGTTTGTAATGGGGAAAGCAGCCGCTGGCAGCTGGAATAACGTTTATGAGTTGGGAGTTAATGGCAACACTTCCGAAAATGTTTTAAACCGGATGGAATTTGAAATGTTCCAAAGGACGATTCCCGAGCAGGGTGATATTTTTGTGATTGCCGTTGGAATCAATGACTCTGTATTTTTAAAAGATCAGGATAGTAATTTGGTTGTCGCCGGCCAATTCAAGGAAAATTTGCAGTATATAACGGCTTTGGCGAAAAAATATTCCGAAAGGATTGTTTTTGTCGGGCTGACCCCGGTTGATGAAAAATCGGCAAATCCAAAAGGGTGCATTGTTTGTTATGAAAATAAATATATCAGCGAATACAACAATATAATCAAATCGGTTTGCGAAAAAAATGATTTGATTTTTATTGATGTTTTAAGCGAACTTCAAAAAAGCGATTATAAAAAATTATTGGATGAAGACGGTTTGCATCCCAATTCTTTAGGGCATCAAAGGATTTTTGAGATTGTCCGGGATTCTTTCATCAAAAATAAACTTATAAAAAGTTAAGTTATTTTTTTGAAAATTATACTTTGTTATTCTGAGTAAAGTATTTTGTTATCCTGAGGTTGCGAAGGATTTTGTTCCTTGTCATTGCCTGCCTGCAGGCAGGCAGGCACGTTGTTGTAATCAACTCC